>JBATGO010000345.1:0-1708 GCA_049665845.1 Pseudomonadales bacterium
CCAGTATCAGTGATTATTTTCTTACGCAGCGAGTGGACTCGAGCCAAAAAGATTATGTTGAGAGATTGAAAAAACATCATGCAGTCATAGTTGCGGCCATGAAGGTTAAACAAAACGCGAGTTTGAAATATGTTGATACGTTGGAGGCGAGCATTAAAGAGTTATCGCCGTATTACCCTGAGCATAAGCACGAATTGAACAAAACAGGGCAATAGCCGCAGCCCAAAAATACTACTCTTTGTTGCGCGGTTTTTTGTGTCGGGTTATGACACGGGTTCGCAACCAGGTAGGGTTATCGAGCGAAATTCCAACCACTTTCAGGCTGTGCACGCGACCCTGCAGTGGGCATCCGCTGAAGTTCTGGGCGGACTGGCCATCGCAACCGCCCGAATCGGAGATAAACGATGAGCCAAGCCCTGGAGACCTGGCATCGGCTGGCGGCGTCAAGAGACGTAGCCTTGCTGGATTCTATCCTTGCCGATGAAGCAGTTTTCCATTCTCCTATTGTTCATACACCGCAAATTGGCAAGGAAATCACCAGCAAATATTTGAAGGCGGCTTTCCATGTACTTTTCGGTGATACGTTCAAATATGTACGAGAGCTCGTGGGCGAGCGAGATGCGGTACTGGAGTTCGTCGTAGAAATCGATGGCATTTTTGTCAATGGTGTCGATATGATTACCTGGAATGAAGAAGGTCAAATCATAGAGTTTAAGGTTATGGTGCGCCCTCTCAAGGCTATTAATCTACTTCATGAAAAGATGATGATGGAATTACAGGAAAGTAAATGACAAGCCGAACAAGGCGCTACTATCTGAAAACATGGTCACGGTTCGTTTTGCACAGGGTTGTCGCGATGCTGGCGCCAGTGTTGGCACGCAAAGCCGGCCAGTGGCCAGCGCTTTTAATCACTGAACAATCTGACATGCAATGAAAAATGCTATTGCCTTCTGCCTGGTAGTGGTTGGACTGATAAATCTTGCACCTGTTTTGGGAGTCGTTTCTGCGCAGAAGCTGGAGATGGCATATTCCGTTTCAATTGCTGGCAATGACCTTGCAATATTGATGCGTCACAGGGCATTACTTTTCGGTATCCTGGGCTCTTTTGTTATCTTTTCTGCTTTTAATCCCCATTATCAATCCGCCGCGATGATTATGGCCGGGGCAAGTATGGTTGGCTTTGCATGGCTGGTACAGACTACCGTTGTTTATAACGAGGCTATTGCTAAAGTATTATTCGCAGATATTTTAGGCATCCTGTTTTTGCTTGCAGCCGTGGTATTAAAATATGTGGTCAAGACAAGTTAATGTGGATAGGATCGGGTAAAGTCTCGCGGCTAGACTGACGTTTATTGCAACATAATTTTGGGTATTCAGATATGAAACCTGATTTCACTCCGGGGAAAAACATAGCGGTAAAAACACCCGCGCACGAATACAAGTCTGTAGTACGATTTTATCGCGACATACTGGGATTCGCGCAACTACCTGGCAATGACGGCGACTCATCTGAATCGGTTTGTTTCGAATTTGGCGATAAACTACTTTGGATTGACAGGATAGATGGTATCAGCCAGTCAGAAGCCTGGCTTGAAATCTGTTCTGGTAATTTAGACGCCGCAAGAACCTACCTGGAGAAAGCCGGTTGTACTATCAGGAACGAGATCGAGGCGTTACCGAGCTCGGTGAATGGCTTCTGGCTCAATAG
>JBATGO010000346.1:0-3632 GCA_049665845.1 Pseudomonadales bacterium
AATGCTGCGCACGCTTGCGGCGTTGTTGGCAGGGTCCTGGCTCGCCGGCCTGCTGTCGGCCTGCGGTGTCGCAACGCCGGCGCAGGGTGAAACGCAAAACTACCCCACCCAGATATCGGCACGCGCAATCCGCGTGGTCGATGGCGACAGTTTATATCTCGAGGGTTACCGGCCACAAATTAGACTCTGGGGTGTCGATGCACCGGAGCGCGATGAGGCGGGGTTCGCTGCCGCACGGGACGCGCTGGCAGCTCTGGCGCTGCAGCGGGAAATACGCTGCGAGCGCGTCGATATCGACAAGTACAGGCGCCTGGTGGCGCGTTGTGTGGTCGACGCCGGGCGCTTTGCAGGTACCGACATCAACCGCGCACTGATCGAGCGTGGCGTTGCAAACGAATATTGCTGGTTTTCGAAGGGCTATTACGGGCACTGTAATTAACACGGAGCATTGCTTGCCCTGCAAACCATTAGCCGGCTTGTTAAACTGGCGCGCCATGTTGCCCGAGACGACCTGATTTTCCAGCCTTGCCCGCCGATGATGCCTGCCGATGATGCCTGCAAATAAACCACTCGTCCTTGTCGACGGCTCGTCATACCTGTACCGCGCGTTCCACGCCCTGCCCTCGTTGACTACTGCCGATGGCCGGCCAACCGGTGCGGTCAAGGGTGTGATCAATATGCTGCGCCGCCTGCAAAAGGATTATCCGCAGAGCACCGTGGCGGTGGTATTCGACGCCAGGGGCAAAACCTTTCGCGACAGGATTTTCGCAGAGTACAAGGCGCAGCGTCCGCCGATGCCGGATGAGCTGCGCCTGCAGGTGCAGCCCATTCACGATATCGTCGACGCGATGGGCCTGCCCTTGCTGGTCATCGACGACGTCGAGGCCGACGATGTGATCGGCACGTTGGCGCGCGAGGCCAGCGCCGCCTCGATACCGGTTATCGTTTCTACCGGAGACAAGGACATGGCGCAGCTGGTTGACGATTCCGTGACGCTGGTGAACACCATGACCGGTACCGTGCTGGACCCCGACGGCGTGGTGGACAAATTCGGTATTCCGCCTGAACGCATCATCGATTTTCTTGCACTGATGGGCGACAAGGTTGACAACATTCCGGGCGTACCGGGCGTCGGTGAAAAAACCGCGCTGGCACTGGTGCAAAATCTCGGCGGCGTCGACGACATCTACAAGTCGCTCGACAAGGTGGCCGAGGTGCCGGTGCGCGGCGCCAAATCGCTGGCCGCCAGGCTTGAGGCGGCGGAAGCCCAGGCGCGGCTTTCACACGAACTCGCGACCATTAAATGCGACGTCGCGCTGGATTTCAGCGCCACCGCGCTGGCTGCCGGCGAACACAATAATGCGGCAGACAACGAGCGCCTGCACGAGTTGTTCGTTGCGCTGGAGTTCAAGACCTGGGTCGCGGAACTCGCGTCTGGCGCATTCGCGCTTCGCGCTTCACCTTCGGCCACTGCGCCGACTTCCACAGTAAAACATGGTGCATCCAGAAATAGCGCGGGTGATACCGGTGCGGCGCAAGACGCCCCCGGCGCCGCTGTAACCGCTGCCATGGAACGCCATTACGAAACCATCACCACAAAAAAATCGTTAGAAAGCTGGCTGCAAAAAATTCGCAAGGCCGAAGTGTTTGCCTTCGACACCGAAACAACCAGTCTCGACTACGAGCAGGCGCGGGTTGTGGGCGTATCCTTTGCAGTGCAGCCAGGTAGCGCTGCCTACCTGCCTTTTGGTCACGATTACGACGGTGCGCCACAACAGCTTGAAGAAAACTACGTGCTGGAGACATTGCAGCCGCTGCTCGAGGATGAAAGGCTCGCCAAGGTCGGGCAAAATCTCAAATACGACAAACACGTTATCGCCAACCACGGCATTGTGCTGCGCGGTATTGCCGATGACACCATGCTGATGTCGTATGTATTGAACTCCACTGCCTCGCGGCATGATATGGACACGCTGGCACTGGCACACCTTGGTGTTGCAACCATTCATTACGAAGATGTGGCCGGCAAGGGTGCGAAGCAGGTTTCCTTTAACCAGGTGCCGCTGGAAGTTGCCGCGCCCTATGCCGCGGAAGACGCTGATATTGCCCTGCAACTGCACAGGGTGCTGGGTGAAAAACTGCGCGCCGAACCGGTGCTCGAAAAACTCTATCGCGAGCTCGAGCTGCCGCTGCTCGAAGTGATTTGCGCAATAGAAAAAAATGGCGCGCTGGTCGACGCCAAATTGCTGCGCAAGCAAAGCAAGCAGCTCGGTGCGCGGCTCGAGGAGCTGGAAAAGGAAGCGCAGGCGCTGGCCGGCGAGGAATTTAATTTGAGTTCGCCCAAGCAGTTGCAGGCCATCCTGTTCGACAAGCTGGGCTTGCCGGTTATCAAGAAGACACCCAAGGGCCAGCCCTCCACGGCTGAGCCGATTCTGCAGGAGCTGGCGCTCGATTACCCGCTGCCGAAAGTGATCATGGAGTACCGCACGCTCAGCAAACTCAAATCAACCTATACCGATCGCCTGCCCGAGCAGGTCTCTGCAACAACCGGTCGCGTGCACACTTCTTATCACCAGGCCGTGACCGCCACCGGCAGGCTGTCTTCCTCCGACCCGAACCTGCAGAACATCCCGATTCGCACCAGCGAGGGCCGTCGCGTACGCAAGGCATTTGTTGCGCCCAAAGGCGCAAAAATTCTCGCCGCCGATTATTCGCAAATCGAGTTACGCATCATGGCGCACCTGTCCGGTGACAAGGGCTTGCTGCAGGCCTTCAACGACGGTAAGGATGTGCACCGTGCCACGGCATCGGAAGTGTTTGGCGTGGGCCTTGCCGAGGTAAGCGATGAGCAGCGCCGCCGCGCCAAGGCGATCAATTTCGGGCTTATTTATGGCATGAGCGCGTTCGGGCTGGCGCGCCAGCTCGATATCGCACGAGGCGACGCACAACAATATATCGAGCGCTATTTCGAGCGCTATCCCGGCGTGCGCGAGTACATGGATAAAACCCGCGAGCGCGCAGCCGCGCAGGGTTACGTCGAAACACTGATGGGTCGCCGGCTCTACCTGCCGGAAATCAATAGCCGCAACGGCATGCGCCGCCAGGCCGCCGAGCGCACCGCGATCAATGCACCAATGCAGGGTACCGCGGCAGATATTATCAAGGTCGCGATGCTGCGTATTCATAGCTGGCTGCAGGAAAGCGCTTCGCCAGCAAAAATGATTATGCAGGTGCACGACGAGCTGGTATTCGAGGTGCCGCAACAAGAGATTGATACAACGCGCGACAAGGTCATCGCGTTAATGGCGGGCGCGACCGAGCTCGCGGTGCCTTTAATCGTGGATACAGGTGTCGGCGACAACTGGGAGGAAGCACATTGAATGCATTATTCGACCACCGCATACCGCCGCCACTGGTAGCATTATTCTGCGCGCTGGGCGCATGGTGGTTTGCATCTGTAACAAAAGAGACGCCGCTGGCATTCGGCCCCGTCTATGTGCTAACGGTTTTACTCTGCCTCAAGGGTACTGTAATCGCGGGTATGGGCATTTATCAATTCAATCGCCAGCGCACCACGGTTAACCCGCTTTTGCCTGCAAGTGCCAGCGCGCTTGTCACCGGCGGTATTTTTC
>JBATGO010000347.1:0-3226 GCA_049665845.1 Pseudomonadales bacterium
CCGGTCAGCGATCTAACATCGTTCTGGTTTACGCAGCGCACAAACCCGGCTGCATCCATACCCGACAGGATCGCCAGCGCCAGTTTTGGACCAACCCCGTTGACCTTGATCAACGCGCGAAACAGGCGGCGTTCGGCCGCGTCGGCAAAACCGTATAAAAGCTGCGCGTCTTCGCGCACGACAAAGTGTGTCAGCAGGCGCACCCGCTCGCCTGTTGGCGGCAAAACGGAAAAGGTCGCCAGCGAAGCCTGCACCTCGTAGCCAATGCCGTTAACGTCCAGCAGCAAATGCGGTGCGGATTTTTCGACCAGCTCACCGACAATAAATCCGATCATCAACCCACCTCGATAGCAGCTTTCACTGCCGGTGCCACCGCTAACTGGTAACGCAAACTGTGCGCATGGCATAGCGCGACTGCCAGTGCGTCCGCCGCGTCAGCCGCCGGCGTGCCATTCAGGTTCAGCAACCTGACCACCATTGCCTGCACCTGGGCTTTGTCGGCAGCACCGCTCGCGGCCACCGCTTGCTTGATCGCCCTGGCGGCATACTCGAACACCGGCAGGCCGCTCTGCGCAGCAGCGAGCATGGCCACACCGCGGGCCTGGCCGAGTTTCAGCGCGGAACTGGCACTTTTGCCGACAAACACCTGCTCGATAGCTGCCTCGGTTGGCTGGTATTCGCTGGCTATTTCCTGCAGCGAACGATAGAGCCGCTCGAGACGGGCCGACATCGAGGGCTCACCAACCAGCCGTATGCAACCCGACGCAAGGTAGCGGGGCACGCCCCCGGCGCAGGCGACCAGGCCGTATCCGGTAACCTGCGAACCTGGATCGATACCGAGAATAATGCTCATGAGACAGAGCGCCCGAAGAAACGGTGGAAAATGTCGTACAGAACGCGTCTGCGCAATTTGCAGGCATCATATAGCAGCGCGGGAAGCAGATGAAGTGCAACAAGCCACAGTTACGCAGCTGCAGGGCAGGCGCCTGGATAATGTGACCCGGACGCGCGAACTAGGTTTTCGGCTTGTCGCTGCTACGCAGCTTGATATGCAAATCGCGCAACTGGCGCGCGTCGACTTCGCCCGGCGCTTCCGTCATCACGCAAGAGGCCGTTTGCGTTTTCGGAAACGCGATGACGTCACGAATTGAATGCGCACCGCTCATCAGCATGACCAGGCGGTCCAGGCCAAAAGCGAGCCCGCCATGCGGCGGTGCACCGTACTGCAGCGCGTCGAGCAGGAAGCCAAATTTTTCGCGCGCTTCTTCTTCTGATATTTTCAGCAGGCGAAATACCGCTGACTGCATCCCGGCATCGTGAATACGCAGCGAACCGCCACCAAGTTCGGTGCCGTTAAGCACCATATCGTAAGCTCGCGACAGGGCGTCGCCCGGCGCTGCCTCCAGCTGCTCGAGCGTACAGGAAGGCGCAGTAAAAGGATGGTGCAGCGCGGTCCAGTCGCCGTTGTCGGTCTTTTCAAACATCGGGAAGTCGACCACCCACAGCGGTGCCCAGGCGCAGGTGTACAGATTCAGGTCTTCGCCAATCTTGCAACGCAATGCACCGAGCGCCTCGTTGACCACATGCGCCTTGTCGGCACCGAAGAAAACGATGTCACCATCGGCGACGTCCAGCCGCTGCATCAGCGCCAGCACAGTGTCTTCCGGCATAAATTTCAGGATCGGCGATTGCAGGCCGGCAACGCCGCTGGCAATCTCGTTAACCTTGACCCAGGCCAAACCCTTGGCGCCGTATATACCCACAAAATCGGTATAACCGTCGATTTCCTTGCGGCTGATACTCGCGCCACCGGTAACTTTTAACGCAGCGACGCGACCCTCAGGATCATTCGCCGGCCCGTTAAACACCTTGAATTCAACGCTGGCCATCAGGTCATTAACGTCGACCAGTTGCAGCGGAATACGTAAGTCCGGCTTGTCGCTGCCGTAATCGCGCATCGCCGTAGCGTAATCGAGGCGCGGGAATGCACCCAGCGATTCGCCTTTAATCTCCTCAAAAAGCTTGCATATCAGCGCTTCGGCCACATCCATGATCTCTTCCTGGCTCATGAACGAGGTTTCAATATCGATCTGGGTAAATTCCGGCTGGCGGTCGGCGCGCAGGTCTTCATCGCGAAAACACCTGGCTATCTGGTAGTAGCGATCGAAACCGGACACCATCAGCAGTTGTTTGAACAACTGCGGCGATTGCGGCAGCGCAAAGAAGTTGCCTTTATGGGTGCGGCTGGGTACGAGGTAGTCGCGCGCACCTTCGGGCGTAGCGCGCGTCAGGATCGGCGTTTCTATATCGAGGAAACCGTGGTCGTCGAGAAAGCGCCGAATGGCAGAGCTGACCCTTGAACGCAGCACCAGTTTCGACTGCATATCGCTGCGCCGCAGGTCAAGGTAGCGATACTTAAGGCGCACTTCCTCGCCCACTTCGGTGTGGTTATCGAGCTGGAATGGCGGCGTTGCCGACTGGTTAAGCACTTCAACCTTTTGCGCGTAGACTTCGATAGCGCCGGTAGCCATTTCCTTGTTCACCGTTTCCGCGCTGCGCGCGCGCACCGCGCCTTGCACGTGCAGGACGTATTCGCCGCGTACTTTATCGGCGCGCTCGAAGTGCTCGCCCGCGTCCGGGTCGAAAACCACCTGCACGATGCCGCTGCGGTCGCGCAGGTCAATAAAAATCACGCCACCGTGGTCGCGGCGCCGGTCTACCCAGCCACAGAGCTTTATATTCTCCCCGATCTCTACAGAGGACACCTCGCCACAGTACTGGTCTCGCAACGCCAGGGACTGTTCTCGTTGCGCAGGGGTCTTACCGGATTGTGAAACAGGTGGCGTGGACAATGAAACCTCGATCTTTCGTTATATAAGAAGTAGTGCGCGGCTCAGGCTGGCTCGGTGCGGGAGGAAGAGACGTTCCGTGACTTCGTTGCGCCGTCATCGCCACCGCGCTGGTCGCTGCCTCTCGAACCGCCAGATCCTGCACTCTCGCTGGCATTGCCCCTGTTTTCGCCTGAGGTCCTGAGGTTGCTTTTCTCACCAGCATTGCTGTTGCGGCCAGCTTCGTTCTTTTTGCTGCCATCGCTTTGTTCACTCGCAGCGTTTCGCTGGCTGGCGGTGCCTTTTTCGCTGGCTGCACCGTTTTCACTGGAGGCACTTTTTTCGCTTGCGCCGCCTTTTTCACTGGCAGCGCCTTTTTCGCTGGCAGCGCCTTTTTC
>JBATGO010000348.1:0-2153 GCA_049665845.1 Pseudomonadales bacterium
GTATCGCCCTGCTCGGCTATCGCAGCCACCCTCATGTCGGCGGCCAGGGCATTTACATAAAATACCTCGCCAAAGCACTGGCGGACGCCGGGCACCAGGTTACCGTTGTTTCGGGCCCGCCCTACCCCGAACTGGACGCGCGCATCAAGCTGGTCGAACTGCCAAGCCTGGACCTGTTTGCCCAACCCTCGCACGTGCTCGCGCTGCGCTGGCGGCACCTGAAATCCTTCACCGATACTTTCGAGTGGTTCAGCATGCTGACAGGCGGTTTTGCCGAACCCTACACCTTCGGGCGCCGTGCGGTGAAATTCTTTCGCGCTCACGGCAAAGATTTTGACATCGTGCACGATAACCAAAGTCTCAGCTATGGGCTGCTGCAAATCGAGCAACTTGGTTTGCCCGTGGTTGCGACCGTACATCACCCGATTACACGCGACTATAAACTCGCGCTCGCTGCTGCCAAGTGGCGGCACAAACCGCTGGTGGCGCGATGGCATTCGTTCCTGCGCATGCAGCGCAAGGTGGTGCGCAAGCTAAAGCATGTCGTTACGGTATCGGAACAATCCCAGGCGGATATCGAAATTGCTTTCAGGCGTCCGGCTTCGCGTACGCCAATAATGTACAACGGTATCGACACCGAAACATTCCGTCGCCTTCCCGACATTGAGCGCGCACAACAGCTCCTGATCACCACCGCATCAGCCGACCAACCGCTCAAAGGCCTGCGCTATTTGCTCAAGGCGCTGGCAAGGCTGCGCAAAAAGCATCGTGGTCTCGAATTACTCGTAATCGGTAAACTCAAGGACGGCGGCAGTACCCACAAACTCCTGCGGCGCCTGCACCTTGAGGACTCGGTCAGTTTTTTGTCCGGTATCAGCACCGATGAACTGGTTCTGCACTACAACCGCGCAACGCTGGCGATCACGCCGTCACTATACGAAGGTTTCGGACTGCCTGCCGGCGAGGCGATGGCCTGCGAAACGCCGGTCATCAGCAGCGATGGCGGCGCGCTGCCCGAAGTGGTTGGCGACGCGGGCTTGCTGGTTCGTGCCGGCGATAGCGATGCGCTGGCACGTGCGATCGATGAACTGCTGTCCGATGATTCACGGCGTGCAGCACTTGGGCGTGCCGGCCGGATACGTATCCTTGCCCAGTTCAGCTGGCAGGAAAAAGCCAGGCGCCTGGGTCACTACTACCACAGCATTCTTCGCGAGGATAGCGATGAGGGCGCCCGCGCTGCTGGCTGTGAAGAAAGCAATGAAAAAGTCGAGCCAGGTTCTGTCGCGTGCTGACCATCGACCCGTCGAAAATGCAGTTACGCAGGGGCGATCGCGTGCTGGATCTCGGTTGCGGCGAAGGCCGCCATACGATAGGCCTTGCATTGCTCAGCGACGTAGATGTAGTTGGCGTAGACCTCGACTTGCAGGATTTATCAGTAGCGGCAACACGCGGCGCAGAATACTTCGATGCAAGCGCACGCTGTCACTGGTGTTGCGCGGATGGTTTGCGCCTGCCCTTTGCGGATAACAGCTTTGACAAGATCATTTGCTCAGAGGTGCTTGAACATATCCCCGACTACCAGGGCATGCTGGAAGAAATCGAAAGAATACTCAGCAAGGATGGCCTGCTTGCAATCAGTGTACCGCGTCGCTGGCCGGAAAAAATATGCTGGTGGCTTAGCGACGCCTACCACCAGGTCGATGGTGGCCATATCCGCATTTTTAAAGCGCGCAAGCTACGCGACGAAATAGCAGCATTTGGCTTTGCACATTATGCCAGGCACTGGGCACATGCCCTGCATGCACCCTTCTGGTGGCTGAAGTGCCTGTTCTGGAAAACCCAGGACAGCAATCTTCTGGTCAAAGCCTACCACCGCATGCTGGTCTGGGACCTGCTGCAAAAACCCTGGCTGACGCAAACGCTGGAACGCTTGCTGAACCCGGTGCTGGGCAAAAGTGTCGTGATGTATTTCAAAAGGGAGCCCGGCCTATGAAAGCGCTTTATTTTTTGCAGCAGTTCCCGGAACATCTACTGCGACCGACGGTAGAATTTATCCTGTCGCTGCAATGCAGTGACGGGCGAATTCCCTGGCAAGCCGGGGCGAAAACCGACCCATGGAACCACACCGAGGCGGCAATGGGGCTGAGCATAGG
>JBATGO010000349.1:0-2658 GCA_049665845.1 Pseudomonadales bacterium
GCCGTAGACTTGCCGCCCGGTCTCTGGCACGACATGTGTTCCAGGCCGCATCAACGATTTGCACTCCAGGTGGAAGATTCAATGACCAAACAAAAAGCGACAAACGTGCACTGGCACGAAGGCGAAATCAGCCGCGAGCAGCGGGGCCAGTTACTCGGACAGAAGGGCGCCACACTGTGGTTCACGGGCCTTTCAGGTAGCGGCAAAAGTACCGTGATGGTGGCGCTGGAGCGCGCGCTGCACGAGCAGGGCAAGCTTTGCTATCGACTCGATGGCGATAACATCCGCCTCGGTATTAACAAGAACCTTGGCTTTTCAGCCGAGGACCGCACCGAAAATATTCGCCGCATCGGTGAAGTTGCGAAACTGTTTGTGGACACCGGTGTTATCGTACTGTCAGGCTTTATCAGCCCTTATCGCGCCGATCGTGACGCGGTGCGCGCGTTGCACAAGGCCGACGATATGGAGTTCGTGGAAATTTATGTTGACGTACCGCTGGAAGTAGCTGAAAGCCGCGACCCCAAAGGGCTGTATAAAAAGGCGCGGGCTGGCGAGATCAAGAACTTCACCGGTATCGACGACCCCTACGAGGCGCCTTCGAATCCGGAAGTGGTGCTGCACAGCCACGAGCTTTCGCTGGAAGAAGAGGTCGATGCACTGCTAGCCTTGTTGCGCGAGCGCGGCATCATCGAGGGCTAAACGGCCATTTGTTCAAGTACTATTGATTCCAGTGTTATTGACTTGAGTACATTGCTGCTACGCAGCAAGACAACCAATTTATGGAGATGGACATGATTAAACCCCACGGCGCAGATACGCTCAATCCCCTTTATATAAGCGACGATACTGCGCGCGCGGCGCTGGCGGCCGAGGCGGAAAAACTCCCTTCGGTGGTGGTCAGCTCTGCTGCTGCGACCAACGCAGTCATGCTCGGCGGCGGCTATTTCACGCCGCTGCAGGGTTATATGAACGTTGCCGATGCGATGAGCGTGGCAAATAACATGCATACCAGCGACGGGCTGTTCTGGCCGGTGCCGGTGATGAATCTGTTGCACAGCGCCGACAATATCAGGGTGGGCGAGAGCCTGGCGCTGCGCGACCCAAATGTTGAAGGCAATCCGGTACTCGCAGTCATGATCGTCGATGCGATCGAAACGCTTGGCGACGCCGAGCGCGACACCATTATCGATAACGTATTTGGCACGCAGGACGAAGCACACCCTGGCGTCGCTGCATTCAAAGCGCAGGGCAATATTGCGGTGTCCGGCCCGATCCAGGTACTTAACTTCTCCTATTTCACGACGGAGTTTCCCGATACTTTCCGCACTGCAGTGCAGATTCGCGACGAGATGACGGCGCTGGGCTGGGAAAAAGTGGTCGCTTTCCAGACCCGCAACCCGATGCATCGTGCGCACGAAGAACTGTGTCGCATGGCGATGGAAGACCTCGGAGCCGACGGCTGCCTGGTGCATATGCTGCTGGGCAAACTCAAGTCCGGTGATATTCCTGCAGATGTGCGCGATGCATCGATTCGCAAGATGGTTGAAGTGTATTTCAAGCCCAACACTGTGCTGGTAACCGGTTACGGCTTCGACATGCTTTACGCTGGCCCGCGCGAAGCGGTGCTGCATGCAGTATTTCGGCAGAACTGCGGCTGCACGCACCTGATTGTTGGTCGCGATCATGCCGGCGTCGGGGATTACTACGGCGCGTTCGACGCGCAGACAATTTTTGACGAACAGGTTCCCGAAGGCGCGCTGTTGATAGATATCTATCCTGCCGACCACACGGCTTATTCGAAAAAACTCAACCGTGTGGTTATGATGAAAGACGCGCCGGACCACAGCAAGGAAGACTTCGTGCTGCTGTCGGGCACTGCCGTGCGTGACATGCTGGGCAAGGGTATAGCACCGCCACCGGAATTTTCGCGCCCGGAAGTGGCGAAAATTCTGATGGATTACTATCAGTCACTGTAAACGTCGAAGCGGTAAACACCGGCGAGTTAAACGCGGGCGAGCTGGCTTAGTCGGCTCGCATTGAGGCCGCGTCCAGGTTCGCCCTTGCATGAACGGAAATCAAATGAGTGTCACGATACCCGCGCAAAAACAAGCCGAAATCGAGGCGGCGGTGTTGCGCCGCCTGCTCGCGCATTTCGAGGCGCGCAGCGATGTGCAGAATATCGACCTGATGAACCTGGCCGGATTCTGTCGCAATTGCCTGTCCAGGTGGTACGCCGAAGCCGCGCAGGAGGCGGGCTACAGGCTCGACTCCGATGCGGCGCGCGAGCGCATCTATGGCATGCCTTACCAGGAATGGAAAGAAAAACACCAGCGTCCGGTGAGCACGGAAAAATTACAGGCATTCGATAACATCAAACCGGGCAAATAGTCGCGAGGAATTTACTGGCCATGTTTGCCGGTGGTCATCTCTGGCTGGCTGGTTTTGCTGCTTGACCTTGCGGCTTGACGTCAGCAGAGCGGCCCGTTGGGCAGGAAGCGGTTGTCGCTGTGCTGGCGAATCCAGCCCAGCATCGCCTTGTCGAGCTTGTGCCCGCGGCGCTTGAGTATTTTATTGATCGCGATTACCGGTGATTTGTCACCGGCCTGCCAGCCGGGCAGCTGCATTTCCGCACAGGTAAAAAACCGCATCAGTGCAAGC
>JBATGO010000350.1:0-1671 GCA_049665845.1 Pseudomonadales bacterium
GCTGTAGCATATATTGTTCGAAACGGCTGCTTTCTGGTCCGGTACCGTTGAGGTATCTGCATTAACCGAACTGGTTTCGCTAGCTTCGCCGGTATCCGGTGATATTTCCAGGGCGCGCATTAATTCAGTCGGCATCTTGACGGGCGCTACGGGAGTGCGCGTTTCTGCCGATTTTTCCGGAATATAAATTTGGGTTGATTTCTCGATGGAAGCCAACAGGAGCAAATTCATCGGTTCAGCCGTGTCGCCATTCAGGGCTACCGCGGCATCGACGATTTTTCTCGCGGCTGAATTTTGCCTGGCTGAATCCTGTCTGGCCAAGCTGTGATTAATCGAAGGCTTTGTGGCTGCTTCGGTAACTGTTTCGGCGGCTGACAACGCATTTATTCCCGGCCCCGCGACAGTATTTTTAACTATCTCGATTTTCGGGTTTTGGCTACTGGTTTCCGCAACAACGGTAGGTGCGATATTATTTTTGCCCGCATCATTTTCTGCTTTGTTGGTATCAGACCTGACCCAATGGTCTTGCCGGTTTTTTACATCGCCCTGCGATATTGCCGCAATATTTTCCTGTTGTTTCTCGGTCGCGGGTAAAAAACTGACCTTGCATCGCAGGCCGGCGGGAATCGCGTAGTCGGGGTTTTCCAGGCTCAGGCGAACGCCATAGGTTCCGCTCGCAGCGTCGGCGACACGATCAACGCGTTCAACAGTTGCAAGATAGCTGTGCAGGCCGTTCGCGCTTGGAGCCACTTCGGCCTTCATGCCCGCGCTGATGGCGCCGAGATGATCTACAGGTACAACGACCTCGACATACAGTGGGTTGAGCTTCGCGATACGTATAACGGGCTCGTCTTCAACATACTCACCTACGGCTTTGAAGCGGTCGGTGATTACGCCGTCAATCGGGCTGCGGATCGTGAGCCTGTCCAGCGCGGCTCTGGAGCGCTGGTACTCCAGTTGTGCAACGCGCTTGTTGTGTTTCTCCTGCTCGACCTGAAGTTCGGCGATGCGGCTTTCCGTTTGTAGCTGTTCCATGTCCTGCTTGGAGATTGCTGACATGCTAAGCAGTTCGGCATTACGGCTTTCGGTGATTTTACCCAGCTTCAATGTCTCCTCACGCAGCTTGATGCTAGCGTTGGTGTGGGCTTGCGCGCGTGCTTTCTGGAGCGCGGCAGTTTCCACGCTGGATTCCAGCTTCGCCAGGATGTCGCCAGCGGTGATCAGGTCACTTCTGTCGACGTTTATCGCCTCGATCAATCCCGGTACCGAGCTCCCCGCATCGACGATTTCACTGGGTTCGATTACGCAATCAAGCTCAGGTATTTCCGGAATTTTTTCCAGCGTATCTGCATCGAATGAGAATTGCTCTCCGTGACCGGCCGGAGCAATTATCAAGCACAGCGTTGCAATGTAGCGCGCGGTAAATAGTTTCATAGTTTTCAGTCTTTTACGGTCGATTGATTGTTTGAACACATGGCCTGCGATTCAAACAAAGGTTTCACTCCTTTATTCAGTCTAGAACCTGATTTTGATTACGATGTGAACTGGTTCAACAAAGGGTGACTGCGCGCGAATTGATTCGAAGAGGTATTCGGAGGGATGTTAAATCAATGACTTACGAAGCTTTTTCGCTTCGGTAAGTCGATCTCGGAGCCTTGCGCTCTTTAAGTA
>JBATGO010000351.1:0-3810 GCA_049665845.1 Pseudomonadales bacterium
CGACGCGCTGCAACGTTGGCATCCGCGTATCGTGATGATTGCACTGGGCGCCAACGACGGACTGCGCGGAAAATCGCTGGCGCAGGTTGAAAAAAACCTCGAGGCGATGTTGCGCATGGTTGCCAGCGCCGACGCTAGCGCGGTACTTGTCGGTATGCACATTCCACCCAACTTCGGACCGCGCTATGGCCAGGCATTCCACGCCATTTATGCCCGGCTGGCCAAACGCTACAGCGTACAATTGCTGCCTTTCCTGCTCGATGGCGTGGCAACGGATAGTGCGTTGATGCAGGATGACGGCTTGCACCCAACCGCGGACGCGCAGCCGCGTATTCGCGACCACGTGCTGCAATCGCTGCAGCCCCTGCTGAAAAAAATCGCCGCAAGCTAAACAAACAGCCAATGACGCCGGACGATCTCCGCTTCGATGCCGCACAGGTCTGGCATCCCTACACTGCACCGGGCCATACCGTTACGCCGCTGGTTGTCCAATCTGCGCAGGGCGTAAAACTTAGACTCGATAGCGGTGTTGAACTGATCGACGCGATGTCGTCGTGGTGGTCTGCCATCCATGGCTATAACCACCCAACGCTGAATGCTGCCGCACATTGCCAGCTCGACAGGATGTCTCACGTAATGTTTGGCGGGCTCACCCACCAACCCGCGGTGGATTTATGCCGCGTGCTGGTTGATTTGACCCCGGCTGGTCTCGACTGTGTATTTTTATCCGACTCAGGTTCAGTCGCAGTTGAAGTTGCGATGAAAATGGCGCTGCAGTACTGGCAAGCCAGCGGCGAATTGCAGAAAAACCGCTTTGTTGCGCTTCGCGGCGGCTACCACGGCGATACCCAGGGTGCGATGTCGGTCTGCGATCCCGACAACGGTATGCACCATCTGTTCAGTGGTGCACTCACCAGGCAATTTTTCGTCGATCGCCCCGCGCCGCGTTTTGCTGAGCGCTGCGAAGCGAGGCACAGCCACGAACTCGCCGAATTGCTCGCGCGCAAGGGCCGCAAAATTGCCGCGCTGATTCTGGAGCCTGTTGTTCAGGGCGCCGGCGGCATGTATTTCTACTCGGCGGAATACCTGCGCGAGGCACGCCGGCTATGTGATGAACATGGCGTGCTGCTGATTGCCGATGAAATCGCGACAGGCTTCGGTCGCAGTGGCAAGCTGTTTGCCTGCGAACACGCAGATATCGCGCCCGACATACTCTGCCTTGGCAAGGCACTGACCGGCGGTTATATGACCCTGGCAGCAACCCTGTGCACAACCGATATTGCCGCCGCCATCGCCGCGGCAGAACCGCATGCGTTCATGCACGGCCCCACCTTTATGGGCAATCCGCTGGCCTGCAATGTTGCGCTGGCGAGCATCGGGCTGCTGCACGAAAACGACTGGCAAGCAAACGTTATGCGTATCGAAAGGCGCCTTAGAGCACGCCTGTTACCAATGGCTGCGCAATCAAAAGTAGCGCACGCGCGTGTTCTCGGCGCAATCGGTGTGCTGGAAACGCAGCAGCCTGCCGACATGCAGGCGGTACAAAATCTGCTGCCGGAACTGGGCGTGTGGCTGCGCCCCTTTGGCAAACTGGTTTACACGATGCCGCCCTATGTCTGCAGCGACGACGACATCGACCGCATCGCCGAAGCGATGCTGGCCATTGTCGAACAATGCTGCTGATTATAATGGTGGTAGCATGCTGCTGCGCATGGCTGCGCACCAATATTGCCAGGTGACCTGATGCGTGTTTTGACCCCTATTAAACGAGAAGGGAAATTGTATGCCTGAAATTACATTACTTGGCTGGATACACACAATAATCGCAATAATTGCCCTGGTCGCCGGATATTACACCCTGGCAGTCTATAAGGTTATTAAGCCTGAACAAAAGACAGGCCAGCTCTATCTGGTCTGCACATTGATTGCAGCGGTAACTGCATTAATGATTTATCAACGTGGAAGCTTTGGGCCGGCCCATGCGCTTGCCGTGCTCACTCTATTGGCCCTGGCCGGCGGGTTTCTGGTCACCAGATTCGTGATATTTTCAAAGATCGCTGATTATTTCCAGGCTTTTTGTTTTTCGGGAACATTGCTGTTTCACATGATTCCGGCGATCACCGATGGGTTGCTACGCCTGCCGACGGGAAACCCCGTGCTGACAGATCCTCACGACCCGTTGCTGCGCAAGTTTTATTTGCTCTTCGTTGTATTATTCCTGGTTGGATATGCGTTTCAATTTTATTGGCTCAAGCACAGACGATAGCTCGCTGCTGGCCTGGTATTGCGTACGGGTAAGAGTACCCGGCGGCCAACACATCACCCAAAAAATAATCCGGTTTTTTAATCACTCTCTATGGTTAGCCCGATCCTGCCACTACTGCCCGCCCTGATAGTTTGCGCATGCTCCAGCACCTGCGCTGTCTCCAGACATACCATACCCAGGTAATCATCATTTCCAAAACACGACAAGCGCCTGGCTTTTTCAATCCATGGATTCCATACCACCAGGCTTGGCGCGCTGGCTTGCCTTAACCGGATTTTTCGCAACAAGCCTGCATCGTTAATAGCAACCATGTCGGGTACGGATTGATAAATTCTATCCACCTCCTGGTTAATCTGTAACTGCCCTTTTTGGGAATAACGCTGCCAACCTTGCAGGCTATCGACATATTCAACACCACTCAGGCCTTCGACCGACACATTGGCAATATCACTGACGGAAAAATAACTGTGTAATGCACTGCTGGCGAAAAAATCCGATAGGCCTGTATTATCAACACGAAAGGCAATATCCAGCACCTTACCGACGTGCACCTCCAGCGTTAGTCTGCAGGGAAACTGCCAGCCCTGTGCATTGTCGTTATCAATGTCAAGACTCAGGTTTATCATCGTGGTATCCGTATCTTTTCTTACTGCCTGGTCCAGCTGCCACTCCTGATCTCGAACAAATCCGTGCGCCGGGGCTTTATCAGCTTTTTCTACCTGGTCGATAATCGCTTGAGGATTCCGTGACAAATCGCCAAACCAGGGCCAGCAAACCGGGATTCCGCCGCGCAATGGCTTACCCCTTTTGTATTCACAACTATCACTCAACCATAAAACAGCTTGCTGGCCTCGCGGCTGGTAACTCGCTATTTGCGCGCCCTGTAAAAAAATAACCGCTGACGCGCTTTCATTTTCAATACGTAACGCTACCAATTCATCGCACTGGATGGCCTCCACGCCATCAACACGCTTCACTTGCTGCTGGACAATAGCCAGATGCTGTCTGCTGTGTGTTTTCATTGAACTAGTCCGGTTTTTCCCGAGTTATTGATGCGAGGCAAGTGAATGAAGAATTAAGCACCTTTGCTGTAGCGATAATACGCTAAAGATATAGTAGTCTTACCAGACCTTCGACAACATACCGTAAATTAGGCGTGATTAGTATGCACGGCCCGTCGCTTGACATGCATTGCGCCGCGCTGCTGTACCCCGCACGATGATGTCGGGAAACCATGCATAGAAAAACGATTTCCATGGAAAATATTCGTAGAGTCCTGTCCGAAACAATCCTCGGGAAATTGGCCGAGCTGATGCTGGTGGCGCTTGTCCCGTTACTGGTTATTGCTTTTGGATGGCGGCTGGCCGGGACTAACGAATTGTCGCGTCATGGAGTGGTCTGGTGCGCCAACGTATTGATGTTGCTATCAGTCTGGGCCTGCCTGCGCCTACAGGGTCAAACATGGGAACATATTGGACTTGGATGTCGTTTTGACGGCTGGGGAAATATCGTCCGCAACGTATTGCGATCTGTGCTGGTACTGG
>JBATGO010000352.1:0-2202 GCA_049665845.1 Pseudomonadales bacterium
ATGTATATTACTATCATATACAATAAAATCAACGCCTGCTAACAAGCGGCCGCACCGCCGCGCCTTCGGCGCTGGACAGTCTTTGCGTGCCTTGCGCGCCTGGCTTCGCCATTCTGGCGCAAGCTTCATCACACAAAGCTTGACGGTGGGCCGGGCGTTAAATGCCCAAGACGGCGAAATCGAGCGAATTTAAAAGTTCCTCTCTCAAATGAGATACGGAACCGACGGCGTCTTTCAAATGCTTTTTCGGCATTGAAGAAATTTGCGGAGTAAGAAATAGAAGCTTTTCGTTGTCAAATTGGAGTTCTGGCGTCAGTCCTTTCATAGCACCCTTTTTAAATTCAGATGCTTTCGCCAAAGGAACCACAATGCGAGTCGCGAGCTCTTCGAGATAGGTGCTTTGAATATCTACCAGGTAAGGGAAATGCTTGCTCGTTACTTTGCTGGGGTTGTTGAACACATCAAACTGTGCCATCAGAACTCCCGGTACTCATCGCCAAAACAACCGTGCTCATCAACGAAGCTGTTGTATGCTCGGATCGCGGCTTTGTTTTCAGCAGCCCATTTGTCCGCCGCCGCTTGAATAAGCCGGTCTTCTAGCGCACGCTCAAGAGTTGCGGACAAATTAATTTTCAGGGCCTTGGTTTTAGCAAGCAAGTCACTGTTTACACTAAGATTTGTAGCCTTTTTAGGCGCATCTTCATCATATAGGCGCTGCATGGAAGTCTCCAGACTTGTGTGCTCAAATGCGCAGGAGTATGCGCATTATAAGGCATTTAACAAGCGGCCGCACCGTCGCGCCTGCGGTGCTGGACAGTCTTTGCGTGCTCCGCTTGCGCCTGGCTGTCGTCATTATTGCGCAAAGATTGCTGCGCCAATTCAGCCGCAAAGCGCGGCGTTATATGTTTTTTGAGGATTCAGAATAAATGGATTGGAAAGTTTTCTTAATTATTTTTGGGGCCGTGTTTGTCGCCGAGCTGGGCGATAAGACACAGCTGGCTACTATGCTGTTCGCGTCTGATAAAGAAGTCAGCAAATATCTGGTTTTCGCTGCGGCATCAGCGGCTTTGATCGTGGCGTCCGCTATAGGCGTGTTGGCTGGCAGCCTGTTATCGGAATATATAAATACAAAATATTTGCATTACGTGGCGGGCGTGGGCTTCATCGCGATTGGTGCGATCACTTTGTATAACGCGTAGCGTGAAAACATATAAACAGTCAGTATTTGGGACCGCGTACTGTGGCCCCGAACCGGGGCGTTAGGCCTCACGGCAAACCGGAACATCTAAATGTTGTTAGATTTTTTATTTCTCGTTTTTGGTATAGCCCTGCTCACTGTCGGTGGCGAGGCTTTGATTCGAGGCTCGCTGGCTGCGGCGAAGCGCATCGGCGTATCGCCGCTGCTAAGCGGTCTCGTCATCGTAGGTTTCGGGACCTCTGCCCCGGAGCTGGTGGTCTCGGTGAATGCGGCGATTGATGGACGACCAGACATCTCAATTGGAAACGTCGTGGGTAGCAACATCGGCAACGTCTTGCTGATACTCGGCATTTGCGCCTTGATAACGCCTTTGACGGTAAAGCCACTGGCATTGAGACGGGACGCTGTAACAGTAGTAGCGGCAAGCGTATTATTTCTAGTTCTTGTTGGAGGAGATGCACTTGGGCGTGCAGACGGCGCGATATTCCTTTTTACTCTGGTTGCTTACCTTGTGTGGGCTTACTGGAGCGAGCGATTCCATGCTGCACCTTCAGGGGAGCTACACAAAGCTGAGGCAGAAGAGATTTCTACCGTTCCAAAGTCGGTTTTGTGGACGATTTTCGCCGTGTTTCTTGGTCTCCTGCTTTTAATCGCTGGATCACAGGTACTTCTAATTGGAGCCATTGGCATTGCAGCGCATTTTAGTGTGCCAGAGGCTGTTATCGGCTTGACGCTGGTGGCCGTTGGCACATCTCTACCCGAACTATCCATCTCGGTGATTGCAGCTATTCGGCGGCACGCCGATGTGGCTGTCGGCAACATACTCGGCAGCAATATCTTCAATTTGCTTGGTATTCTTGGTGTGTCTGCGCTTCTTCAACCACTTCCTGTTCACCCAAGAATCCTTCAGTTTGATCAATGGGTCATGCTCGGAACATCGTTGCTCTTGCTGTTGTTCTTGTACACGGGGCGTCGATTGAGCCGTTCAGAAGGTGGTGTACTGT
>JBATGO010000353.1:0-2100 GCA_049665845.1 Pseudomonadales bacterium
GAAATCAACGTGGCTTGTGAATCCTGTCACGGCCCCGCAGCCGAGCACCTTAAAGTGCTACAGGAGGATTCTCTTTCTGCCGAAAACACCGGCTTTGCGCTATCGAGCGGCGCCCGGCCGAATTGGGCGTTGGGAGAGGGCGATGCTATAGCGCGCGCTTCGAGCAGCGCATCGAGTGGCCAGGGCAAGGAGATAGATATGTGCGGTGGGTGTCATGCGTTGAGGACGGTGATCGGGGATGTGCAGCCAGCTGGTAACTTCCATGACCAGTACCGTCTGAATTTGCTCGACAATATTTCCTATTTCCCTGATGGGCAAATCAGGGAAGAAGTTTTTGTTCTTGGGTCGTTTCTGCAAAGCAAGATGCATGTAAAGGGTGTTACTTGCAGCAACTGCCATGACCCGCACTCTGGCCAACTGGTTGAAGAGGGCAATGCGCTTTGTGCGCAATGTCATCGGCCGGAAGTATTTGACGCGCCGGGCCATCACCACCATCCTCCGGAATCTGCCGGCGCGCAATGCGTAAACTGCCATATGCCGTCCCGCGCATTCATGGTGATCGATGAGCGACGTGATCACAGCTTCACGATTCCAAGGCCAGACCTGTCAATTGCGCTGGGCGTTCCGAATGCCTGTACTGGCTGTCACGACGACCGTGCGGGAGACAACAGCTGGGCGTTGGATGTATTAAAAAAATGGGGCTATGAGCCCGACGACGGTCACGTCGCTTACTTGCAGGCGCGCCTCGGCATCCCTGATATTTTGGCGACGCGTCGGGCGGACGAGGTGCTCGAAGATGTTGGTCTTGCGCCAATCGTACGTGCCAGCCTGCTGGCGCAGTTGGCGGCGATACCCTCGCGACTTGGAGCCGAACAGGCCGCAAAAAACCTGTCGAGTCCAAGCCCGATGGTGCGCAGGGCTGCAGTGCAGGCGCTTCGGCCATTCCCCGCAGAGCTTCGCTGGAAGCTTTTGGCTCCCATGCTGGATGATCCAGGTGCTTCGGTTCGCTACGCCCTTGCGGAGACAGTGTTGGACATTCCCAGGGCGATAGTCGCCGAGAAGAAAAATGAAGTGCAGCGCCTGCTAGAGGAATATCGGGATATGTTGAATGCCTCCGCCGATGCGCCCGGGACCCAGGTCGCTTTGGCAAATTTGGCTATCAGGGAAAGAGACGTTGCCGGCGCGCGGGAAGCCTACGAACGCGCGCTGTCGATTGCGCCGAACTATGTGCCGGTACTTCTCAGTGCTGCGGAGTTTTATCGATCGACGGGCGATGTAAAGAAAGAAGCAGAATACCTTGCGCATGCGGTCCGCATTGATAAAGGCAATGCCGCTGCATTGCATAGCTATGGGCTGCATCTGGTAAGGAAAAAAATGTACGAGAGCGCCCTGCCTTACCTGCAACAATCAACAAGCGCCGATGGTGCAGTGGTGCGCTATGCGTTCGTGTATGCAATTGCTTTGAAGGAGCAAGGCAAGCTGGAGCAGGCAATCGCAGTACTGGAAGAGGCTGACGAGCGTTGGCCCAATCAATACGATATTCTTATGACGCTGGTTTCACTGGCCGAGGAATCTGGCGGCGAGCACGCGGTAGGAAAATATGTCAGCCGGCTGTCACAAATTGCACCGGGTTCGCCGGAAGTGAAGAAGCTGGTTCAGCGATACATCGAGAGCGCCCGTGAATGATGATTGCACGATGTGTTAATGCAGTTTCCATAGTTATTGCAGTTTGTTTAATGCTTGCAGGATGCAGCAGCACACAGAATAGTAATTCCTCCCCGGAGTTCATTTTCACGAAAAAATTGGCCGATGGCAGAAGCGGCAAGTGAAATCAGGTATTACTAAATGAGTTACTGCGACTGGCAGCGGCCACACAGTTACAACGATGGCCGGCCACCTGGCAGCGCTGAAAAACTACTTAACCCCGTGTCCGGGATTAGTTGGCCACTAAAATGGAAAATTGTTATTTCAGCACTGGTGGAACCCACCCCACTTTAGGTCCAGGCTAATTTAGATCATTTCGGTCGCTGATTAAAAAATAAATACTCTTGCGGTGCCATGTCAATAAGAGAGTCGTGCGGCCGAGGGCCACTATGCTTA
>JBATGO010000354.1:0-4332 GCA_049665845.1 Pseudomonadales bacterium
CCTGTACTCGACCTCGTCGTAGAACACTTCGGTCTGGTAACCATTCAGGAACAGTTTGCGGTATCCGGCGCATTTTTCCTGCTGGCTCATCGACGCGTCAACCGCCAGGCGATGCTTGATTTCGGCAACGCGCAAAGGCGATTCGCTCATACGCACGCCGCCATCGCTGGCAACATCGAAAAGCATAAGTTGTTCAGCATCATTGCGCCAACGCTGCCAGGTGGGATGCGCGCCCGACCGCCCACGCCCCGGTGAACTCGTGTAGGCAAATGCCCCCCAGTAATCCATCATGGTTTGCGAAAGCTCGCCGCGCTCTTGCTTCGCCCGGAAAATGTATTTCCATGGCGCCTTTTCATGCGTGCCAAAAATAAAGGGGATTTCGAAGGCGTGTGCGGCACCTGCCATTTCAGAAAAATTGACCGGCCATCTCGCATGGTCATCAAAGTCGAACCGGTAGGCATAAACCGGTGCGCCGCCGTGTGCAGTAATAACGCGTGCCGGTTCATCGACCGTGAGTACGCGCCAGTAATTGGCAGCGTAAGCCGCTACATTGTTATAGCGCTGCGGATCTTTCAGCGTGCGGAAAAGGCCAAAGCGTTTATCGACCCATTGCGGGTCAAACTGCATGAATAATTTATCTTCGTCTCGATTCGCACCGGTAATAATCGGTACGGCGTTATATAGCGAGGGGTCACGAAAGGTCTCCAGCGCAGGCCGAACAAACATATGGCCGTCGAGGAAGAGCCTCGGCTGGCGATGATTATCGAGCGCATCCAGTTCTATTCCGGCATAAATTTCGTCTGCCGATTTAGCGCGCAATGTCTGCAACATTTGCCGGCTATTCATCGACGCCGAACCCGGCAGTATCCTCGACAGCACCTCGGCAGTGTTGTTGCGATAACTCGGGTAGTCAGCCGCATCCGCGCTGATCGCTTCGGCCTTGTCCGGGTCCATCAGGCGCAGGGAACCGCTTTGCACAATGGCTTTGTGGAAAAGGCCTTTCGCCATGGGCGTTTGCACCATCGCCCAGGTATTGCGACCACCTGCCGATTCACCGAACAGGGTTACGTTATTCGCATCGCCACCGAATGCAGCAATGTTTTGCTGCACCCATTGCAGCGCAGCGAGAATATCGAGCGTACCGAAATTGCCTTAGCGCTCGGCGGGAGAGGCAGTTTCATCGCGCAGCGCCGGATGACGAAAATAGCCGAACAAGCCAAGCCGATAGTTGAACGTTACCACCACAACCTGCTGGCCTTCGGCAAGTGGCCCGCCATCGTAGCTCAGCGATGCGCCGGTGGTATTACCGCCGCCGTGAACCCAGACCATGACCGGCAACCGTGCTTGCGCATCTGTTGCACCTGCAGGCGCAAATACATTCAGTGTCAGGCAGTCTTCCTCGCCCACAGTGATGCGCGGCGCGCGCGGCTGCTGCTCGATGGTGAAATTGGGATACTGCACGCAGGCGGCGCCAAACTCGGTAGCCGACATGACGCCGGCCCACTTTACTACTGGCCGTGGTGCACGCCAGCGCAGTTCACCGACCGGTGGCCTCGCAAAGGGGATGCCGATCCAGGCGTGCACATTTTCGCCGCGCTCTGTGCCCAACAGCGCGCCCGAGGCGATATCAACGCGCGTTGCAGGCTCTTCGACCGGCAGCGCCCGGCAGGCCGCCAGCGCCAGCAGAGACGCCAGTAGCAACAACAGCAGCACGATTCTGTCGGCAAAAAAACAGCGAAATACATTCATATCAGGCTTTCGGTAACGGTGACGGCGGCCTGGACGATCGGCCGACAGTGACTGCCGGCAGTTTAACACCACCGCTTGCGAGGCGACATAAGGCTATTGCCAAAATGCAGGCACCTGCTCAAGTGAGGCAATTGCCCCGGCAGGACGCACGGCATGCACCGCAGCGGCTGGCGACGCGGCCCGGCGGTGCGATGTTTTGACGCACACTACGCCCCGAGTTTGCGCCTGCCCAGCACAATGATCACGATGGAAAACAAAATCATTACACCGCCGTACATCAGCACCGTGAATAATGCGTTGTCGCCTATGCCCTGTAACGCTACTGCGCTGGCGGGGAACAGCGATGCCTTGATCAGCACGCCGAGGTTGACGTTGCGCACTACTACTTCCATATTGATTGCGACGATATCCTTGCCCGGCAAGCGCAACAGCCAGGGCAACAGGAACCCCGCCACCATCAACAACACAATGAAGCCGATCACGACGGCCAGGTTGAATGCCCCGAATGTCTGCCAGTCGAGCCTGCCCGACATTGCCGCGCCAACCACGATCAATACGATAATCGCAAGGCTGAGGCGCACCGCCCAATGCGAGAAGGGCTCGGCAATGCGTGGGAAAAAATGCAACAGCGCCATGCCGGCCGCGAGCGGAATCAGCAGCGTATACATTACCTCCATCGCGATACGCATGCGCGGCAAACTGAAATCGCCGGGCACATAGTCGCCGATCAGCAAGTCGAGGATTATCGGCACACTGGCAAGGCATGCCAGCGATGTTATGGCGGTGATTGCAATCGACAGGGCAATATTGCCGCGCGCAAAATAGGTGTAAATGTTGGACGTCGTGCCGCCCGGTATGGCAGCGATGATGGCAAGCCCGACCGCAACACCCGGATCAATTTCGAACACAAACAGCAGCAGCGCAACCAGCGCCGGCAGCATCAGCAACTGCATCGCTGTACCGAGCAAAAATCCGCGCGGCGCGGCTGCGATCGCAGCGAAATCGGACAGGCGCAGGGTAGCGCCCATTCCGACCATTGCCAGTACCAGTTGCGCGAAAGCCAGGTAGTACTCGTAACGGAGGTAAAGCTCGCCCATATATCCTGCCCTGTTGTGCTATTTCATCGCAGACGCCGCGCATTGTAGGCCACAAAAATTTACATCGGCGCGAATTTATATAACGACAAGTGTTTAACGTTTCGGGTGTTACCGCCAAACGATCTTGCAAAGGCTGTTTTGTCGCTGTACCGAAACCCTGCGCGGCGATAGAATGTGCACTAAACCACGAATGATCTAGGGAACGGAATGACCGCTCACACCGCCACACATCCAAACAAACTGTCGCGACGCGAGCAAACTGCGGAACCCGACCAGCAAATGTTTGGCAAAACGGCGCTGGTTGTCGGCGCCACCGGTGTCACGGGCCACGCCCTGCTCGAATGCCTGCTCACGCATCCTAACTACAGCAAGGTCATCGCATTCTCACGCCGCCCCATGCACCTTGATCATCCCAGGCTTACCGTGCACGTGGTCGACTTTGACCATGTCGATCGCTGGGCGAATCTGCTGCGGGGCGACGAACTGTTTTCTGCACTCGGCACCACGCTGAAACTGGCCGGCAGCAAGCAGGCACAGTACAAGGTCGATTTCAGTTACCAGCTTGCCATTGCCGAGGCTGCGCGGGCCAACGACGTACAGCGCCTGTTTCTGGTTTCATCGCCCGGCGCGAATCCCGACACCCGCAACTTTTACCTGCGTGTAAAAGGCGAGCTCGATCACGCGGTGCAGGAGCTGTGTTTTGACCACTGCGTGCTGATCAAGCCCTCGCTGATCGAGGCGAATCGACCGGACTCGCGACCTGGCGAAAAAATAGCCGGTATTGCGCTGCGTAAATTGGCCAGCGCGATCCCGCCCTTGCGCCGCCTGCAGCCGATTACTGCACAGGAACTCGCCTCAGCCATTGTATCTATCGCGCAGCACACGCTTGAACCAGGGCGCAGCGAGTACCAGCTCGACGATCTGTTTGATTTTGTAGAGCATACCTCAGTCAAACCCGAACGTATTGGCGAACAAAAACGTCGCCGTTCGATCCGGCAGCTCCAACGCTAGGCTCCATTCATCAAAAAGGCGGTTCTCTGTAGCAATACAACCGCAACATCAATAAGACCGCAACATCAATAAGACCGCACGCTGTCAAGCCGGATTTCCGCTGGCCCACGTTTTAACAATTCGGCTGATTGCCGCATTCAAAGCCTAACCATTCTGCCAGGCCAGCTACCCTGTTGCCATTTACGCGGCCCAAAAACCCGGCGCGCGTAACACCCGGCGCGTGAAAAACTGTCAGTTAGCTTTACGAAATCTGCGTTGTTAAAAGATGTAAATATCGATAAGTACCTAATAAAAATAAGAAAATAAAAAATTGGCCCGCGTCTTGCGAAACCCCGTATGACAGCGCCGCATGAACGTTTCACACCGCTTAACCGAAACGAAGTCAAAGGCCATGCTTTTGTCACGGTTGATTTTACATTCCAGATAGCGAAGCAAGATCGCCCCCAGGGGGAAAGCAGAATGAACACACCAGTGC
>JBATGO010000355.1:0-2804 GCA_049665845.1 Pseudomonadales bacterium
GGGAACCGGCCTGCCTCGAGTTTCACAAAACCACAAGGACGGTAGCGACTATCAGCGCGTCGCAAGTTCGTCAGCCAATTTACACTGGATCTGTCGGTGCGTGGCGCAACTACGAGGAATCGTTAGCGCCTCTGCTACGAGTCCTCGGTAAGGGATAGATCCGCAATGCGGCGTTGGCGAGCGCCTTTCATGGGCTCCGCACACTACTGATCGTGGTCATGGCGGGCACTGTGGCTCCCAAAAGCCCGCGCGCCCTGATTCTATTGCAGTTTTTCGTGCGATGAGCAATCCTTGGATCTGTTATGCGCCTGCTGGAATTTCTGCTTCCGCTGCTCGCCAGCACGTTTCGAACGCGTGCGTTACTGCAAGCGGCGATAGCTTGCTCGACACTCACCGATATTTAGGCGATTACGCAAATGAGTAAGGATGACTTTCATAAAAAGAGTAATCTCGAAAACGCTAAACCAGAGGCTATTGGTCCATCCATATCACCTCAAGAAATAACCCGCCATCAGGCTCTGGAGATCGCAATTCGGTATCATCAAGCTGGAAATCTGGCTCAAGCCAAAGATCTATATGAGAAGATCTTGCAAGCCGAGCCTCAGCAACCGATTGCTCTACATTTGCTGGGGGTTCTCGCTCACCAAAAAGGCCGACAAGATATTGCGTTGAAATTAATCACCAAAGCCATCGAAATCAAGCCTGATTACGATGAAGCCCACAACAATCTGGGCACCGTCTTAAAAAGTCTTGGCCGACTGCAAGACGCCGTAACGCATTATCAACTTTCAATCAAGCTAAAGCCTGAAGCTGCCGATCCCTATTATAACGTGGCGACAGCTTACGAGAAATTGGATCTGGAAGATGAGGCAATAGCTTACTATTTGCGTTCTATTGAGCTTAACCCGCGATTTGCTGCAGCCCACTTCAATTTGGGAAATGTGTATCGGCGTCTCGGGAAATTCGATGATGCCGTGGCTCACTTTCGAAACGCAATATCTATTATTCCAGATTACGCAGAAGCCTACCGCGTGATAGCAAGGATAAAAGAGCATTCAGCTTACGATGACGACATAAAAGCAATGGAAAGCCTAATCTCTCAGCCGACAGTCAGCGAACAGAAAAAAATGCATTTGGCATTTGGTCTGGGCAAAGCGTTTGAGGATCTAGGGAATAATCAGCGGACATTTGAGTTCATAGAACGAGGTAACGTAATAAAGCGTCAAAGTTTTGATCTTAAAATCAAAAATTGGGACAGATATATAGAAAGACAAATGGCCGTATTTACGCCGGCCCTGTTCGAGCGGCATCGCGATGCCGGTTGCAGTGATCATACAGCGGTTTTTATCCTCGGTATGCCGCGCTCAGGTACCAGCCTGGTCGAACAGATCCTAGCCAGTCATGCCGATGTTCATGCGGCTGGAGAGGTGCGTACTTTGGGCGACATAATTGAAGCGGCTTTCGATATCGCTACTTTTCCCGAGAACGTACTGCAAGCGAAAAGCGAATCATTCAAGCAACCAGGAGAGCGCTATATCGAGTTGATGAGACAACATGCCACGCGCGCAACGCGGATTACTAATAAGACTCCCGATAACTTCAAAATCATCGGAATGATTAAGTTAATATTACCCAACGCTAAAATCGTTCATTGTCAGAGAAATCCGATGGATAATTGTTGGTCACTGTACAAAAATTATTTTTCCCGTAATGATCAAAAGTATTCCTACGACCAAGTCGAACTAGGTCTTTACTACAAGGGCTACTTGAAGTTGATGAAACATTGGCATCGTGTTTTACCGGGCTTCATTTACGATATTCAATACGAGAAGATTATTGCCGAACAGGAGCCACAAACCAGAGCGCTGCTCGAATTTTGTGGCCTTGACTGGGATGACGCCTGCCTGAAGTTTTATCAAACAGAACGCGTCGTCAAAACGGCCAGTGCGGCGCAGGTCAGACGACCTGTCTATAAAAGCTCAGTAGAGTCATGGAAACGTTACGAAAAGCAACTGTCGCCATTATATCGATGTCTTTTTGAGAGTGACTAGCAAAAAAGCGGATGTGCGAAACCGATAGCTTTGGTCGATGCCGGGCATTTTTGGATCAAAACCCGGGTTTTTGCTGCAGATACTATCGGATGTCCTTATTGTCATTGTCAGCCCGCATAGTTTTCGGCAAACCCCTTGCCGAGTCAGTAGAAGGGAACCGTGTCGCCGGTCGAACAGCTTACTATTGACGAAGCCTTAACCAAGGCCAAGAGGGCAGTCAAACTCGGCAAGCATGCCGTTGCGGCTGAACTCTACAGTGCCGTGCTGCGTCAACAGCCCAATCATCCGCTGGCAAAGAAAGGCCTGCGCAAACTGCAGCGCGTTCAGCCGACAAAATCACGAATATCAGAACCTGCGCAGGAGCGAACCAAAGAGCTGGTCGCACTGCTTCAGGCTGGCCAGATGGAGAAGGCCGAGCAAATATCCCGGGCGATGCTCGCTGAATTTCCAAAATCGCTGGTCGTTATAAATGTTCTCGGAATAGCCCTGCAACGACAGGACAGGTTATCCGAAGCGATTGACATCTTCGACAAAGCAATCGAACTCAGTCCGGGTATCGTTGAGACCTGGGTCAATAGGGGAATCGCGCTGAAAGAGCTCGGGCGTGTGGACGAGGCTATCGCGAGCTACGACAAAGCGATAAAGCTGAAGCCGGACTACGCCGAGGCTCACTTCAATCGCGCTAACGTGTTAAAGGACATTGGCCGCTTCGATGAAGCCGTAACTGCTTACGAACGAGCGGTCGCGGTGCGC
>JBATGO010000356.1:0-3845 GCA_049665845.1 Pseudomonadales bacterium
TCTATCTTTTGACACCCGGCGATCTATCGGCCTCTACGACCTATGGGCTGGTAGATGTACTGATTGATGGTAAAGAGGAGATTCTGCTCGGCGAGGATATTTTCCAGGATAAGCCAATTGGCATTGAGCTGGTCGAAAACAACTACACCATTGGTGGCACCACGCTGCAAGCCGGTACACTGTTACTGACGATGGATGGTGACAAGGGCATTTATGCCGACAATACCCAGCTCGGGGAAAGAAGGGATATTTATGCACTGACAGTAGAGCATACTACCCTGGTGAATGGCTCAACTTCGGCGACGGTAGCGTTACTGTTCGAAGGCGCCGATGTTGGCCTGGACTCAGACAGCGAGTCGCTCGACGCGCTGAGCTTCACTGAGTTTCAGGGCGGTGACAGCGACCCGTTACTAGAAAATCCAATTCCCGACCAGCTGGCCACCGAAGAAGTTGCCTTTAGTTTTAGTTTTGCGGGGAACACATTTTTTGATGCGGATGGTAGTAGTTCGTTAACCTATAGCGCTTCACTCGCTGGCGGTGGTGCGTTGCCGGGCTGGCTAAGCTTTAATGCCGGCACCCGTACTTTTAGCGGTACGCCACTTAATGCGGATGTAGGTACAATCAGCATCGCAGTGACTGCTGATGACGGTAGCGGCGGCACGCCAGCCACCAGCACCTTTGATATCGTGACCACAAATACCAACGATGACCCGGCGCTGGACAATGCAATCCCCGACCAGGGTGCGACAGAAGACAGCCCGTTCAGCTTTACCTTTAACGCCAACAGCTTTAGCGATGTCGATGTCACGGACAGCTTGACTTATAGCGCCACGCTTGCGAGCGGTGGCGCGCTGCCGGGCTGGTTGACATTTAATGACGCCACGCGCACGTTTAGTGGCACGCCACTCAACGCCGATGTTGGCATGATCAGCATTACAGTGACCGCCGATGACGGGCAGGGTGGCACACCGGCTACCAGCACCTTTGATCTGGTTATCGCAAATAGCAACGATGACCCGACTCTGGATAACCCGATCCCCGACCAAATTGCGCCAGAGGACAGCCCGTTCAGTTTTAGCTTCAATGCCAACACCTTTAACGATGTCGATGCTACCGACAGCCTGCTCTACAGCGCAACGCTTGCGGGCGGAGGTGCGCTGCCGGGCTGGTTGACCTTTGATGCAGCCACGCGCACCTTCAGTGGTACGCCGTTGCAGGCAGACCTGGGTAGTTTGAATATTGAAGTCACCGCCGACGATGGGCAGGGTGGAACACCGGCGAGCGATACGTTCCGAATCGCCGTCGGCAATACCAACGATGCCCCACAAGGCAGTGTAATCCTGTCTGATAACTCGCCGGGCCAGGGCGACGTGCTCACTGCAGTTGTATCACTCAGCGATGATGATGGGTTGGGAGCCTTCAGCTACCAGTGGCAGCGTGATGGTGTCGATATTGCGGGCGCCAATACAAACAGTTATATCGTCACTTCTGCCGATGTTAATTCCCAGCTCACGCTGGTGGTGAGTTATGTCGATGGCTTTGGCCAGGCAGAAAAAGTCGTCAGTGATACAGCAGTATTCGTTGCTGTACCTATTGAGCCGGAACTGCCAAAGCCGGAAACCGGGCCGGAACCTGAAGTGACAGATCCCGAGCCACAACCTGACGGGAATTCGGGCCAGCCAGAGACGCAGCCGGAAGCAGCGCCAGAGCCGCCCGTTGATCCTGTTGTACAAGATGAAATCGAAGAAGCTGATGGTGAGGTGACTTCGGTTTTTGATGACACCAGCAGCAAGTTCGGTGACGACGAGGAAGTCGATAATATTTCTGCTGCATCGCAGCAAGTTGAAATCGACAGCGAGAAGAACGAGACCACAGCTGATGCAGTCAATTTCGAGCTGGTGAGGTTGCAGGCGGCTTATACACCCTATAACGACCCCCTCACGCTGATGCAATTCGATGGCTTCGTCGATGGTGTCGATCAGTTGCGGGAAAATATTGCTGAAAACGCGCTGAGCAGTACACCGATCATCGGCAGCACCTTCGCTGTGTCAGCCGGCATGTCTGCGGGCTATATCGCATGGCTGGCAAGAAGCGGTGCGGTATTGGGCAGCGTGATGTCTGCAATGCCAATGTGGCGCTTTATCGACCCGCTTCCCGTGCTGAATGGTTTGGGAAGTGATGATGATGATGACGAAGAGTCACTGCAGGCGATTATCGAAAATTCAAATCAGCATGGTGAAAATTCCGATAGTTCCGGAGCTCCCGATGTTCCGGATGATGACGGCCATGTTGATTAAACAAAAAGCTATCAAAAGCTGGGGGAGATACGGATGATCAATTTCATCCTGCGACCAATAAGGGCACTGCTGAATTCGCAGAGCGCAAAATTCAGGATCGCGCTGGGCCAGGCCAGTATTATTGTAAGCCTGATGCTGGTGGCGGCTTTTGCCGGTCTAATACCGGACAGGACTGCAGCCGTGCTTGAGGGCCGTGCGGCCATGGCTGAAGCTATCGCAGCGAATAGCTCGGTATTTATAACCCGCTCTGACCTGCGCCGAGTAGAGGCCAACCTCAACCTTATTGTGCAAAGAAACGAAGAACTGCTTTCCGCAGGTATTCGAGATGGCAGCGGCAAAATCCTGGTGGATGTGGCCAACCATGCGATGTACTGGGAAGCAATAGATGCCGGTGTGTCGACCCAGTCCCAGTTGCAGGTTCCTATCATGGAGCGCGACAAACAATGGGGTACTGTCGAACTGCGCTTCAATCCTGCGAGCCCGGTCGGTAGCTGGGCCTTCTTCAAGCAGCCTGTATTTATACTTATCGCCACAATTGGCGCCGGCAGCTTTTTCTGTTTCTATCTGTATCTGGGTGTAATGCTCAAACAGCTGGACCCCGGCAAGGCGATCCCCGATCGCGTACGCTCGGCGCTGGATACCATAGCTGAAGGTCTGCTTGTACTGGATGCCAAGCAAAACATCGTGCTCGCGAACTCCGCTTTTGAGGCGCTTGCCTGCAGCGAGGCGGGTGCTCTGGTCGGACTGCAGATAAAGGATTTCAAATGGGCGCTGGGCGGTAATGAGCAGCCGAAAGCTGAGGACTGGCCCTGGTACAAGGCGATGCATGATGCGAAATCGCAGCTGGGAGTAATCGTTAAACTCGAGGAGCCGGATGAGCAGCGCAGCGTGCGGACATTTATGGTGAATTGTTCGCCGGTTATGGCTGATAACGGTGTGGCCAAGGGTGTATTGGTCAGCTTTGACGATATTACCGAGCTTGAAGAAAAAGAAGTCCAGCTGCGTCAATCCATGCAACTGGCCGAGGATGCTAACCGTGCCAAGAGTGATTTTCTGGCCAATATGAGCCACGAAATTCGCACACCTATGAATGCAATTCTGGGCTTTACCGAAATCCTCAAGCGTGGCCAGCAAAAAACGCCGGAAGAGAGTATTAAATATCTCAATACAATATCGTCAAGCGGCCAGCATTTGCTGGGTCTGATAAACGATATTCTTGACTTGTCCAAAGTTGAAGCCGGACGCATGGAGATGGAAATCATCGAGTGTGAACTGCATAAAGTGATTCATGAAGTTGCGCGAATTATGCAAGTAAAGGCGGAACAGAAAAATATTTCTCTGGAATATTGTCCGCAAGATGCGTTGCCGGAAAAAATTCATTCGGATCCATCAAGGATTCGGCAGATGATTACCAACCTGGTCGGTAATGCGATCAAGTTTACCGAGGAAGGCGGGGTAAAAATTGTCACGCGTTTTCAGGAAGCGGGAGAGGCGAGCGCAATATTTATAGAAATCAGTGATACCGGCATTGGTATGAACGAAGAACAG
>JBATGO010000357.1:0-1698 GCA_049665845.1 Pseudomonadales bacterium
CTGTTATTGGTATGGCAGGAAGCACCGCTGGCCCCTCAAGCGCCATTGGCAACCTCAAGCGCGGTAAATTTCGCGGGCTACATTAATACCGCTGCCGCTGCCGCAATCGCCGCTGCCTGCGGCAGCGACGCGGGCGCTGTTTAATCGTGCGTCTGTGCGACAGGTAGGTGCAGGGTGACGACCAGGCCACGCGCGGCATTGTGCGCAATGACAGTGCCGCCGTGATTGCCCAGCACTCTGTGTACGATTGCAAGCCCGATACCATAGCCACCGGTTTTGCGGTTGCGCGCGCGATCAACACGGTAAAACGGCTCAAAAATTCTCGGCAGGTCCTCTTCCGGGATACCTCCGCCCTGGTCAGCGACATCGACACGGTACTGCGCCGCGTCGCGCTGTAGCGTAATCGTTATCTGGCTGTCGGCGTCGGTGTAATGGATGGCATTGCGAACGATGTTTTCCAGCGCTGAATGCAGCTGGTTGGCGTTGGCCTGCACCAGCGGTTCTGTTACTTTTATATCAAATTTTATCGAGACGCCTTTTTTGTCCGCTTCGATGAAGTTGTCTTCGGCGATTGCGCGCAGCAACTCGCCGAGGTCGATGGTGTCATCGAGGTGGCCGGCCTGTTCAGGCATCGCCAGTAGCTGCCCGATCATGTCGTTGAGTCGCTCTGCCTCGATCGCGATGCGCTCAAGCGGTTGGGAAACGCCAGTTTGCACTGCTTGCGTCGTCAGCGCCTGTTGCCGGGCGAGTTCCAGCGCAATCTGCAAGCGCGCCAGTGGTGAGCGCAGTTCATGGGAAATATCGCGCACCAGGCGCTGCTGGTTTGCTATGCCCTGTTCTACAGATTCCGCCATGCGGTTAAACTCTTCGGCGAGCAGGCTGAGTTCGTCCTTGAGCGCCCGATTGGTAACGTGTGCCCGCGCGCCGAGGTCACCGCCCGCGAGGGCCTTGCTGGCCCGGCTGATTTCATCGAGATTGCGGGTCAGGTAGCGTGCCAGCACGTAGCAGGCCGCTGCGCTGATCGAAAGTGCCAGTAAAAGCTGCACCGCAATGCGTTCTGAAAACCGCCGCAGACCGTACACCGTGTTGCTTGGCATATCGAGCACATAGGCGAGTTTATTGCCATCGGGCGACTGTTCGCGCCGGCCCACTTTCAGGCGGGTAAGCGATCGCTCTTCTGCGCTGTCGCGATCATCAAGTTGTTCAAACAGTGCCTCAATGGGCCCGGGCAAGCTGCTCTCTGCCAGCGAGTTGGCCTGCGGTTTCTGGGTATAGAAGAATACGTCGTTATCTGCGAGCCGCTCGCGCCAGTCCTCGATATCGCCAGGGATGCGGCGCACGATAAACGCGGTTCGGTTAACGATTTCTGCCGGGGAAAGGCCGTAGATCTCTGACGTTGGTGCTTCGCGCAGCTGCTGGCTCACGAAATATGCGCCGCCACCCAGGGCCAGGCCGGTCAGCCAGAAGCCAAGAAAAATCTTCCAGTAGAGGTTAAGCATCCGCTTCGTTAATAAATATATAGCCGCTGCCGCGTACAGTTTTTATCAGCTCAACGTCTGGCAGGAATTGCGCCAGCTTTTTGCGGATGCTGCTGATATGAACGTCCACGCTGCGGTCGTAACGCGTGTACTCGCGGTTTAGTGCAAGCTGGGTCAAGTCTTCCTTGCTAACGATATTGCCCTGCTGCGCGAGCAACAC
>JBATGO010000358.1:0-1570 GCA_049665845.1 Pseudomonadales bacterium
GGCTGGCGGTACTTTGAGGCGCTGTTCGGCGCCTCCCTAGATCCTGCCATCGTCCACCGCTCGGACCATCCCCATATTTCCCCAGCCAGTATTAATTCTGGCTCAAAGGTAACACAACGGCCGGCCGAAGAATGGCCAGCGACGACTCACTCGCCTGCGACAATCCGGACGGTCACAGTTGCATCGACTTCGCTGTGCAAGTGCACGCCAATCTGGAATTCACCGAGTTCGTGTATAGGACCATCCGGCATGCGCAACTCGCTGCGCTCAACCTCGATTTGCACTGCGGCAAACGCTTCGGCGATATCAACCGGTCCGACCGACCCGAACAGTTTGTCCTCGGTACCCGCGTTCGCCTGGATAACCAGTTCGACGCCGTCAATAGCCTTGGCACGAACCTTTGCTTTGTCCAGTTCTTCGGCGGCGGCTTTCTCAAGTTCGGCGCGACGCGCTTCGACCTGTTTCATATTCGCGGGAGTAGCGAGTGCTGCTTTGCCCTGTGGCAACAGGTAGTTGCGGCCGAAACCGGCCTTGACGTTAACCAGGTCACCGATACCACCAAGATTTTCAACGTTTTCCAATAAAATAACGTTCATGTTTATGAGCCTTTAGACTTTTTTAAATCGACGCCGGAATCCAATCCAAGCGTCCGTATATCCTATCAACGCCAACACCATTATCAACAAAACCTGCAAGAATGGCATCAACACATACACCGAAATAACTGCGAAAAGCGGCAATACACCTTCCCCGTGCAACCAGTGCACAATTGCCAGCCCCTGCAGCATGAACATTACGAAAATAATGAACGCAACGTTCTCAATCACGGCCGCGTCGATCACAAACGCCAGCAACGAAAGCAGCGCTAATGTGAACGCAATGACGCGTCCAAAATTCAAATCCCGAAACCGACCGTAAGCTTCGGTTCCAGTCGGCAAACGGCGATAAAGCCCGTAGCCCAACAGCAATGCCCCGATAAACAGCATCCACAATACCAGCACTGCGGAAACCGTCATGACATCTGCCGTCAGTAACTCGGCATTCAGGTCCAGCCCGTTTTGCCGGATGATCTCGCCCATCATGTCGAGATACGGTTGCCAAAACGCAGCAACGTCCGGGACAAGCAACAAAAACACCAGCAATGCCACTACCGCGACAATCACCGACACCTGCAATATCAGCGTCAGTGACCGCAACGTCACGAGACCCTGAGCCAACAACAGGGCCGGAACCCAGGTTGCCGCCATCAAAATCAGCAGCGATGTTGGCGAACCCCCCAATATCAGCGAAGTCGCCATGAGCGCTGCTGCAGCCACGAGCGCTTTGACCACCGCTGGCCTCAAACCGTCCGCGAGTACCAGCAGCACTAAAATGGCGCCACTCGTGAGTTGCGGCGCCGGCAGCAACAGCGTTATCGCCAGCCCAAATACTGCGTAATACGGCCGCGCGACCAGCCATTTGGCTATCGCCTGCACGAAACTTATTCCGACAGCGACTAGTGGCGGTCGGTGTACGGCAGCAAAGCGAGAAATCGTGCCCGCTTCACAGCCGACGTCAGTTGTCGCTGGTA
>JBATGO010000359.1:0-6331 GCA_049665845.1 Pseudomonadales bacterium
CCTCGGTAACGCTGGATGTCGTTTCGTCAACGATCACCACACCGATGCTTGCTGTAGTCTTGAAAATTCGATCGTTCCAGTAAAAATCCATTGCCTCAATACTGGTGCGAATCTTGTTGGCATGTACCGGCGCATCATCAGCGCTGCAATATTCAAGCAGCAAGGCGAACTCATCTCCACCGAGTCGGGCCACGGTATCCTGCTGCCGGACCTGCTTCGTCAACAGCTGCCCGATTTTTTTCAGCAGTGCGTCGCCCGCCAGGTGACCACAGGTGTCGTTGATCACCTTGAACTGGTCGAGGTCCATAAAAAGTACCGCGTGGGTACATTTTTTCGCAGCGGCTCTACCAATACAGCCAGCGAGCTGAAACTCGAATTCGCCGCGATTGACCAGGCTGGTAATCTGGTCATGCGTTGCCTGGTAGCGAAGCTTGTCGTTAAGCGCTTTGGTTTTGGTGATGTCACGGGTAATAGAAAGATGCGCAGTAATTTCTCCGCTTACATTGCGCAGCGGTACCGCATGACTATGCAGCGTTTTTCTGGTGCCGGTGGTGGTTAAAATATCAAATTCAAGCTGTTCGTTTGCACCCTGGATAACTCGCTCATGAAATGCCTGAAAAGTCTCTCGATGATCCGGTGCAACCAGTTCGATAACTTCAGCGCCCTCGATATCTGCGAAATCATTGACTTCAAGGATAGCCAGGCCGGCCGGGTTCATGCTCAATAGCTTGCCATCGAGTGACACTGATTTCACGCATTCCGGTTCTGAATCGATAATGGTCGTCAACAGCTGCTGGTTCTCAAGCAGATGCTGTTGCCCCACCAGCAAGCGCATATACAAGTAAGAGACAAAACTGCCGAGGATAAAAATAACGCAGGATAAAAGTATTCGCTTGGAAATTTCAGCGTCATCGGGCTGAAAAAAATCACTGTGTCGCAGGGCCTCACCCGACAAAAAAGTATCGAGTATCGGGTCCCACATCCAGACACTGAGGCCTAAAAAAATTGTGCCGAGAAACGTCCAGTGGCGCAGGAGGCGGGAAGCGCGCAGCGATGCCCCGGGCGCTTGTGTAAAGTGACTGCTGATCACGCTGTCGAATTTCCTGCAATGCAATTGAGTGAGGGTTAGTAGCGCACAATTGTGCATCTGCTACCCCGCGTCGACATTACCGTTTACAGAAACATCAAGGTTTGCGTCGCGTCAGTTTTAAGCGTAGCTCCCCCAACAGCCGTTGCATTGCTGTTTCTGGAGCACTGTGACACCAAACCGTAAAAAATGACTCCAGCGGCTACAAATTGATCAAAAAGTGAATTGGGGTCAGTGTAAAGTTTAAAAAACAATCATTACACTGACCCCAAATTACAAACTGTCCAGCACGATTTTCCAGACTTTGGCGTTCAGGCCCATGCCAAAATGCGACACACGCACTTCAATGTGCCGGACGTTTGGGCTGAAATGATCGATCGATGAACGCCAGCCCACCACCCCATCGCGTTTGCTGTAAATGGCAGTGATCGGTTGCGATATCGGTTGTTCAAAGCGTTTTTCAACTTCGCTTTCAATCCAGTCGAGGTCATAACGCCTCGCTTTGTACAAACGCGCCGCGCTGGTATATTTCGGGCCGCCAACTACAGGTGAGCCCATCGTTATTACCGCGGCGACTTCTTCGGGCAGGTCGCGCGCGACCTCCCTCGCCACATATCCGCCCAGGCTCCAGCCAACCAGCACCACCGGGCTATCGAGTTCATGCGCACGCGCCCGGACGCGTTCATACATCCTGTCGCAGAGCGCTGGCACCTCACCTTCGCCACGGTGTTGCCGGTTTCTGTCGGTAGACCAGCGATCGGAAAGCTCATCCAGGTTTTTTATCAGGCCGCGTCCGGCTGTATTGCGGCCAAGACCCCAGCCTTCCGCGCGAAAGCCGTGCCTGGACAAAAAGTAGCGCAGCGGCCAGGTGGAATAATCATCGGCTCCTATACCCGGTAGCACAATCACCGGCAGCCGCTCGGCTTGCGCCGGGCGATGCCTGCGTGCTTTCAGCAATGCGGCGGGGACACCCAGCATATCCAGTGGCGCCGCGAGCTCACGCAGGGCGCCAAAGGTCGAAGGCGGTTTTAATTGTTCTTTCATGGATTTCCCTGAAAAATGGGGTCAGTGTAAAGATCAAAAAGTGATTTTTACACTGACCCCAATTCTACGCCAAGAGCGCTATATTGGACCAGGCACCTTGAGGCTTGAGGTACAAACACTGTGAGCGCATCCGGGAACCCAGCAATGCAAGTCATCGATCTTTCCAAGGCGATTGAATACAACCGCAACGACCCGTGGTTCATGCGCGTCAGGATAAAACACAAGCCGCACTGGATAGCCCGCTGGATTATCCGCGCACTTGGCCTGCCATTTAAATTAATGCCGAAAGACTTCGTTGGCTGGGCCGACGATACGATTACAAAAATGGGGGTGCACAGCACAACGCACATCGACGCGCCCTGGCACTACGGGCCAGAAAGCGGCCAGCCTGGCAACAAAACGCGCGCCGATTCAATCGAGAAAATGCCGCTGGAAAAAGGTATCGGGCCGGGCGTGGTTATTGACATGACACATAAAGCCGAAGGCGAAGTGATAACAGCAAACGATCTAAGCACTGACCTTGCAAAAACTGGCGCGACCATCGGCGAAGGAACCATCGTGCTTATCAAAACCGGCCGCGACCAGTACATGGGCAGCAAGGAATACTGGAAGCGCGGCACTGGCATGAGCGCAGAAGCTACTGAATGACTCATCGACCAGGGTTGTACAGTAATGGGTATCGACCAATGGGGCTGGGACCTGCCTTTCCATCACCAGATACGGATTTCGAAAGAGCAGCAACGCGATGATTTATTCTGGGAGGGACACCGCCTGGGCCAGCGCAAGCCTTATTGGCAAATGGAGCAACTGGTTAATCTCGGCGCGCTGCCGGCGCACGGCTTCCGGGTTTGCGTATTTCCGCTGAAACTGGTTGGTGCGTCTGCAGCCCCGGCCAGGGTGGTTGCGCTAATCGAGTAACAGGGATCGAAGACACGCTATGCCAACACGCATTTATTGCCAAACCGGTTTTAATAGCTAAAGCTCAACCCCGCCGAATATTCATGCTCGGGATAACCCCGCAAATCAAGGTAATTGGTATAACGCGCCGTCAGTCGCCATGCATCCGCAAGGCGATAACTGAACATGGCGTTTGCAGAACGCGAGTCGTCGCCGCCGGGCAGTGACGCTTCAGACCAATAGCCGCCGATCGAAACCGCAACGTGGCTACCCACCCTGCGCCTGACATCAAATGATGCATAGGTGTAATCATCATATAAATCGGCGAGCCGCCCCCCCAGAACCATGTTGTAGCCAACGCCCAAGTAAACATCAACAAGGCTAAAGTACCAGCCATGGTAAAGATCGAAAGCAGCGTCGACAGTGCCGCTGCCAAGACCGCGGTCAACATCACCATTGTCGCCGGTAATGACCATCCCCATTCGCAACGACTGCTCGATCATCTGCCCATGTGAAACCGAATAGCCGATATCGAATGAGATATCGCTAAAACCGCTGACGCTTTCCTGCTCGAATACATCGCGCAACTGAATTCGCCGACACTGCTGGATTAGCTGTTTTACTCTGTCGTTACGCGAGGCCAACACAACCAGCGTTGCTGCTTCAAGCTGTGTCAGGCGCCTGCAAACGGCCAGTAATTGAATAGTGCTTGCGTTAAAGGTCGACACCCCATCTCCCGTCTGCCAGGGCAGATGGAGGCCAGCGCTCCAGCGATTGCCACTCGTGTACAGCGAAGCATCGAGCAGCCAGGCCTCGCCATCAAGCCCATCGTTCGCACGATATTCTTCGTAGCGATAGCCGGCCGACAGCGACGCGCCATACAGCAGCGGTTCCGCCGCCCAAATATCCGGCGCCAGTACCAGCAATACCAGCGCAGCGAAATGACGTTGCACTTTCGGACAGCGGAATTTCTTCATTATGAATGTTTCAAATAACCGGACAATGTCAGCACCTGGAACGCGGATCTCGTCGAATAGAGAGGCGATGTGTTTATTGCGAAGTATACCCGGCAGCAGGAAAACATGCTGCCTAGCGTCGATTACACAACTTCCGGACAGGTTTCCGGCCGGGAGCGGTATCGAGTAAACTTGCGCGGCACAGTATCCTTACGAGACTTGCCCTTTTGCATCCCGACCCGCCATTCTCACCGAAAAACATTGATGCTTGCGTCGATCACATCCTGCATGTCATCGGCCACAAGCTTGTCGTTGCAACCCCGCTCGGTATCGGCAAACCCAACCATTTGCTGAATGCGTTGTGGGAGCGAGCCAGGCAGGACGCTTCGCTATCGCTCGAAATCTTCACAGCGCTTTCGCTTGAAGTACCCCGCGGCAAGGCACTGCTGGAACGTCGCTTCCTGCAGGCATTCAACGCCAGGCAGTTCGCCGACTATCCTGAGCTTGAATATATTACCGATATCAAACGCGGCACTGTGCCGGCCAATATGCGCGTGTCGGAATTCTACATGCAGTCAGGCAAGTACCTGTCTTCACCGCTGGCGCAGCGCTGGTATACCAGCAGTAACTATACGCATGCTTCGCGCGATGTCGCCAACCGCGGCGTTAATGTGCTTGCGGTCATGGTTGGTTGTCGCGACAGCGAAGCTGGTGCAGGCAAGCGCTATAGCCTTGGCTCCAACCCTGACCTGACAATTGACCTGGTACAACGTATGCAGAGGCGCCAGCAGCGCGCACAAGCAGCGGGCAGGCAACTGCCGTTCTATGTAGTGGCGGTGGTAAACCGGCACATGCCGTTTATGACTGGCGAGGCTGAAGTCGATGCCCTGTTTTTCGACGCAATCCTCGACCAGGAAGAATACGAACACCCGATCTTTGCGGTACCGCGACAGCCCATCAATAGTGCTGATTACCTGATCGGCCTGCACGCCAGTGCGCTAATTGCCGATGGCGGCACCTTGCAAGTCGGCATTGGCTCACTCGGTGATGCGCTGGTTTACGCCACCGAGTTGCGTCACAAGCACAGCGCGCAGTACCGTCGTGTGCTGGGCGATGCAGGTATGCGACGGTTTGCGAAAGTCATAGCGGAGAACGCCGACACCATCGACGCACTGGGCGCGTTTAAACACGGTTTATACGCGGCCAGCGAGATGTTTACCGAAGGCTTCATGCACCTGTACAAGGCAGGCGTGCTAAAGCGGCGTGTTTACCCGGATCTCACGATTCAGGTTCTGCTGAATGAGGAAAAAATTACCGAGCAGGTTTCACTGTCTATGCTCAAGGCGCTGCGCGAAGCACGCGCAATTACCAGCAGGCTCGACCAGGTCGAAGTCGACTGGCTGGTCGATACCGGCGTGTTTCGCGCTGGCACTAAACTCGAAAATGGCGATCTGCTGGGCAGTGATGGCGCAAGGGTGGATAACAATCTTGCTGAGGAAAACAACTGGCAAGCTATAGAACAGCACTTGCTGGGCGATACGCTACATCATGCAGCAATTCTGCATGCCGCTTTTTTCCTTGGTTCGAAAGACTTCTACCAATGGCTGCACAGCCTGGATGACGAACAACGCGAACTTTTCCAGATGACAGGCGTCAGCCAGATCAACGAGCTTTACAATGGCGAAGCGCGCGACCGGGCCCAGCGACTGCAAGCGCGCTTTATCAATACCACCATCAAGGCCAGCCTGACCGGCGCCGCCTGTTCCGATGGACTGGAAGACAACCAGGTGGTAAGCGGCGTGGGCGGGCAGTACAACTTCGTCGCAATGGCACACGCGCTGCAGGGCAGTCGCTCCATCATCATGTTGCGCGCGACGCGTGAATCGGCAGGTGGCGCGGTCAGCAATATTGTCTGGCAATACCCCTACGAAACGATTCCCCGCCACCTGCGCGATATCGTTATTTCCGAATACGGTATCGCGGATCTGCGCAGCAAAAATGACGAAGACTGCATCAAGTCGATGCTCTGCATCGCCGACAGCCGCTTCCAGGCGGCACTTTGCGCAACCGCCAAACAGCACAACAAACTCGACCCTGATTGGGAAATACCCGCAGAATTCAGCAATAACCTGCCCGACTCTATTGAACAGGTTCTAAAACCGCATCGCGACAAAGCGCTGTTTCCGGAATACCCCTATGGCTGTGATTTCAGCGATGCCGAATTGCGACTGGTCAATGCACTGGGTTGGCTCAAAGCACGCACCGGCAGTCGCGCTGCGCGCTTCAAACTTTTGCTGCAGTCAATGCTTGAACGACCACGCGAACAGGACCAGCCATTGCTGGCACT
>JBATGO010000360.1:0-2089 GCA_049665845.1 Pseudomonadales bacterium
ACCCTGCTCAAACTCTTCGAGGTTGGTCAGCCCATCGTTATCAAAATCAAAACCGGCATCGGGAGCATATTTGCTGTCTAGGAAAAGATAATTCGCCTCGAAAACATCGGGCAAGCCATCGTTGTCATCATCAGTGTCGGCAGCATCGGATATGCCGTCGCCATCGTAATCCTGATCCGTAGGTGGCGGTGGCGTGGCGACGGTACTTGCCATAACAAAATCATACTGCACCGACTGCGGTACGCAGGCGCCGGCAGCTAGCGATGCACTGGTGCACGGAGGAGGCACTGTAACGCTCGCTAAATTCGTTGCGAAATCAGGTGCCTCGGCCTGGATCTGCGCCGCGCCAAACAATGTAAGCAACAGGTACACACCATCGCCAGCAGCCGTTTGTGCGCTGACAAATTCCTGCGGAATACCTGCATCAACGCGTTGCACCGAAAAATTACTCAGCAGTGAGAAATCCAGGTTTGACTGCACAAGCCCTTCAACAACACCGATAATGCTATTGGTTTCAAGCGCGACGCGAAAGGTAAACACGCTGTTGGAGTTGGTAATCGCACCAAAGTTATCGATCGCCGCCGCGCGCCAGTAATAATCCACATTGTCTTTCAGGCCGACAAACTTGGTTGCCGGCGCGCGTAGCTCCTCCTGCGCGCGGCAATTGACCGTCAGCGCAGCGTCTTCACACAACACCACCGAATAGCTGAAGCGATCGCCATCCAGGTCCGCGCTTGCCTGCCAAAGGAATATTGCCGCGTTGACGGTTGTCACAGCGCCGTTTGCTGGCGATATCAATTCGAACGACGCTGGCGCTGTATTCGACGGGTCATTCTTGTAAACAATAGAGCGCGTTGCCGGTGTTACGACACCAGTATCAATGTCTTCCAGATAGTAGAAAATATCGTAGCGACCGCTGCTGTCAAAGCCACCCTGCGCGCGACAGTACTGGTCGACAGGGCAACCATTGGTACCCGGTGCGAACAGCGTCACTCGCGTTGAATCGACCTCTCCCTGCTCGGAAATACCACTACCCGAAAGATCGCCGCCCGGTAACATCGTACCCGGCTCGCGAATATCGACATAAGCGCGCTGATTGGGATTGAGACTCTCAGGGCGCAGCGTCAACTGTACCGTGTTGTCACCGGGTGTAACATCGAGGAAGGTCGTATCGGTAACCGCGACAACTTCCGGCAACACCGGCTGGTTTATCGCCAGCGGTGTGGAAGTGCCGAGGAACACCGATGCCGCGTAGACACCATCGAACGCGGTGTCGCTGGTGGCGGTATTGATCACGTTACTACTGAGACCATCATTGTTGTCATCGAGCTGCGGGTGTTGCACTGCATGGTCAAGCGTCGCCAGGTCGAACGCATTGGCATCGTCGCGCAGTGTAAAGCGCTCGGTAATCTCGGTTGCCGCCACGAAGCCGCTGCGTAAATCTTCGCCGCGCGCCATCGCCTTGAAAAATTCCTCGATGAAGAATTCGCCGGAGCGGATACCGTCTTCCTCGACCGGGCCTTTGTAGGAAAGCTCAAACGGATCTGCGGACGTGACCAGCACGCGCGGCGTGTCGAGCAAAGTGCCGTTGACACCACTCAGCGCAGAGATAAATCCGCCGGAGTAACAAAAGCCGTTGACGATGACCCGGGGCTCGAGCGCCGCCGCTGGCGATAACTGGTTTTCAAGCAGGCGCAGCCAGAAAGACAACTCAATTGGTTTTACGCTGACCTTTGTTAAACCATCGGGATTATCTAGCTCGTTGTCGAACAGGAATTCACTGGCGCCATTTTCGATATTGCCGTGGTCTACCATCACCACATAGAGCGGCGCAGGCTCATTATTCATCTTCCACGACAAACTGGTGTTGACCGCGGTATCGGTGAAAATATTCTGCAAGCCGGCTTTACCGACGGCATCGGGATCAAAATCGACGCCCGGCAGGGTATCGTCGTAATTGAAATAATAGATATCCGCATCGTCAAAGTTGCGTAGCTTCAATGCGTCGTAAACACGCTGGGTTGTTTTGGCATATGACGCCTCACCTACGCCGCCCGGTGCACGACCCTGAACCAGTACCGCATACCCC
>JBATGO010000361.1:0-3121 GCA_049665845.1 Pseudomonadales bacterium
TAGCAACAGTATGTTCCGGAGATAAGTATTCTCCCGATTATGTCGAGCGACTGGCTAGTGCAGTTAGCAAGCACCTGACTGTCGATTATGAATTTGTCTGCCTGACCGATAGAAGTAATGAATTTTCGGTCAACACGCTGCCCATACCGCTTGATCTGAAAAGCTGGTGGGGCAAGGTCGCGCTATTTAGTGACCTCATTGCCGACCGAATATTATTTTTCGATCTCGATACAGTAATCACAGGCAACATCGACGATTTCGCAAACTATCAGGGCGACCTGGCATTGATAAAACCTTTCTATCGTAATACCGGCTATGCATCAGGTGTCATGAATATTGGCCCCATGGCTCACAGAAAAGCCTGGGATCTGTTTGCAAAATCGCCGAAAAAAGCGATCGCCTACTGCAAAAAACACGCGGAGCCGGCCTGGAATCATGGCGACCAGCGCTGGCTGGAATTCGCTGCAAAAGGGGCCGACTATTGGCAGGCCCTGCTCCCGGGCCAACTGGTTTCATACAAGGTTCACTGCCAGGCGAGCGGACGTTTACCCGAAAATGCGCGCGTGCTTTGCTTTCACGGCAAGCCCGACCCGCATGAAGTCCGTGACCCATTCGTTGTTGAAAACTGGCATTGATAGCTACCTATTGCGCCTGCAAGCGCCTTTTCAAATGTAGCCAGGGTTTGCCGCAAGCAATCTCATCGATATGCCATTGCTTGTATGCCAAGCGGTGCGCCCACTGCTCACGCGCAAAGGTTGGCGGTTTTTCAATAGTCTTGAAACTGTGGCTGCTAACCTCATATGCCAGCGAGCGCCTGTCAAAGCTGTAGGTTGGAATGCCTGCAATCACCGATTCAACAGCGGTCGTCGAATTAAAGGTGATGACCGCCTTGGCGCGCCTGAAATCCTCAGCTAGCGTGCGACTGGAGCGGGAGACCCCGCGAACATCAAGATCTGCAAACAGTGGGTGCGGGCGATAGATGACCTCGGTATTTGTGCGCTTGCGAAGCTCGTTCGCAGCAGCCTGCAGCCATCTCGGGTAGTCGATATGCTGGACTGATGTGTCATGCGGAACCTGGCCGCACAAGAGCAGAACCCCGTCGCGCAGTTGCCAGCCCTGGAGTTCCACGCCAAGCGCAGCCCATCGATCGCAGGGCACCTCACCGGCAACACAGTAGTCGCCCAATCCGCCCGTGTTGTACCATCCTACTGAATAATACTCATCACGCCTGACGAATCCGCGCTCGAGGCAGATTGTATTGGGCTGCTTCCTGCGCACAACATCGCGATACGCAGTGCGCTCTATTGCCCGTTTCGAACTTATGCCCCAAACGACGGCCACGTCGCATGGCTGGTATTCTCTGGCGACAAAAAAATCCTCCTCCAGATGCCGTATGCCTTCAACAAAGGATTCGACCGTGGCGCGAACTCTCGAATCAGTTGAGAATCCTGTGAAAATACCTATGCGCATCGTAGAACCATATCCCCTTTAACGCGATACAGATTGTTTATAATACGACGTAGGAACGACACCGAAGTACCTACTCGTCGAGGGCAGAAGATATCAACAGCGCTTTGAATAATCAGGAAGAACTCAAACTCACAACGGGCATTCTCGAACTGCAGGAACTCGGCGCAAACTACTGGTCTGTACCCAAGTGCGGCAATACCTCGATAAAATTCGCATGCCTGCGCGCACAGGGAAATTCCTTCCAGCAAGACCCTGAGGACATCTACGTCGCGGTGCACGCCGTGGGATTGGCGCCCTATATAGAAAAGAAACGCGCACTGCAAAACGGGTTGTTAAACTTTACCATAATCAGGCATCCTGTCGAAAGAGCGCTTAGCATGTATCGCGACCTTGCTGGCAAGCGACAGGGAAAACGTATCGATGGCTCCGCCGAATTCAAATTGGCGTGGCAGACTTTTCTTGGTTCAAAGCATTCATTTGATCGATTCGTCGACCTGATGTGCAACTTCCGCGACAAAGACAAGGACTGGCACTTCAGGAGCTTTTATCCGCGGCTCACTACCGGTAAGAAAAAAATTGGCCCAGAGCTGATTATTTGCCTCGAGGACCTCGACATGCGATCAGGCGAGCTAAACGCAATGCTCAATACGCCGATCGAAATTCCTGCTCTACATCAAACAGATAGATCCGGGCAAGCCAGCCCTGCAGCGGCGCAAAAACTGGCCGAGCTTTGGGTGCGTGATTTTTCGCTGTGGGAAACCAACAAACTATAATGTTTGAATTTTCTCACTGCGCGAAATGATTTTAATTCCCGACAAGCATAATTTTCATGCTCGGAATATTCGAGCCCTGCAGGGTGCACTAACTGACTCGGGGCAGCGCGTACACGCGGATGAATACCGGGACGATCTTAAAAAGGCGCAGGGCAATTACGCCGCCTTCAAGAAAGAGCTGGGCAAGGCCGCCACCAAATTTATACGAATGACACCCACGGAGCTCGCGAATTTCGAATACAACGGAGCCAAAATTTTTGAATGCGTAAAGTATGAGCTGTACTCACAAATTTACCAGCAGGATTACGTTTTCAATAATTCTATTAACTGCGATGACAGCAACTATTGGGAGCTGCTACTTCCAAAGAGCCGCAATCTACTCGCGTTGCTTTATGCTGCGGCGGTTCTTTGGGCGAAGCACTGGGAAAGAACATTGAAGCAAGTGCAGACCTTGGATGCCTGCTTCATTTTTTCCAATGTGCTGATTTATACAAGAACCCTCAGCTGCATGCTGGAGCGCAAAGCAATACCTTGCTTTGTTATTGAACATTTTTTTACAGGCAACGACTTCTACCTTGAGAAACGCTACAGTGCCATTCCAAACGACAGCTTTTTACAAAGTGCAGCCTACAGGGAAAAATATAGCTACGCGGCCAACGAAATTTCTGAAGTAGAGAAAAAACTGGCTCTGGCCAAAAACAAGAATGTCACCCAGCCGCCTGCACAGGAGGCTGACTTTTTCGCCAACAAAAACAGCGTTTGCCTCGTGCTGTGCCAGGTAGCGAATGACGCTGCAATTTTTTCCCCGAACAATCAACGAAGGAACACAATCTCCTTCTATTGCGAGCTGGTTGAGGGGATACTGGCAACTACCGACC
>JBATGO010000362.1:0-4230 GCA_049665845.1 Pseudomonadales bacterium
TGCATGAGCTGGTCGATATGCTGCAGCTTGAATGCGCTGGGCGCTGCAGCCAACGCTATATGCAAGCTGCCATCGATATTCTTTGTACCAGCAGTGACTTCAGCGCCTGGCGCGACACTGCGCGGCGCAAACTCGCCGTTGAATGCGCTCTCGTCGACACTGCTATTGCCCTGTAGCACCTGGCCGTCCACCGGGATTGTTTCACCCGGCTGCACGATAACAACATCATCCAACTGTAATTGCTGCAGCGCACGCCACTCGCTGCGCTCCGGGTTTGCCGACAAACGCAGCCGCGCCGTTACTGGTATCAACGTGCCGCTGGCGGCCTGGCGCTTCTGTGCTGCCAGTTGCAAATAGCGGCCCAGCAGCAGGAAAAAAGTGAACATGCTGATGGTATCGAAATACACATGTTCCTGCTGCATAAGCGTTGCATAAACACTGGCGACATAAGCCGACAACAGCGCAATCGATACCGGTACATCCATACCCAGCGTGTTACTGCGCAGGTTGCGCAGCGCACCCCTGAAAAATGGCTGCGCCGAATAAAACAACACCGGTGTTGCCACGGCCATGCTGAAATAGCGCAGCAGGTCGCGCATTTGCGACGAGATGTCCTGGAATTCACCGGCATACAGGCCGATTGCCACCATGCCGATCTGCATCATGCCGATACCGGCAACGCCTAACCTGCCCAGCAAGCCGTCAAGTTGCTGCTGCGCGAGCTGCTCACTCTGCGATGCTGAATAGGGCGCTACGCGGTATCCCAGTGCATGCACAGCACGAAACAGGTCGGCGGCTTCAATTGCCGCATCGTCCCATACAACGGTGGCAACGCCGCGCTGGAAATTGACCGACGCCGACTCAACACCGTGATTACTTTCGAGCTGCTTTTCGATAAGCCATGCGCAGGCAGCGCAGTGCATGCCGCCAATACTCAGGCGGGACTCCCATTGGCCATCGCTGCGGGTGGAAAATATTTTCAGCACTTCGGGCTGGTTGTACATCGCGAAGTCTTCGCTGCCGGCATCGGGCGTATCTGCCCTGCCGGTACGAAAGCGGTAGTAATCCTGCAGGCCTGCGCCCACGATTGTGCTGCAAACTGCAAGACAACCCTGGCAGCACATGGGCTGCGCATTACCATTGACGTCAAGACGTATATCGAAGTTAGACGGAACTGTTTCGTTGCAATGAAAGCAGCGTATGCTTTTATTATGCGTATCGCGCGTCGCGCGTTTTTTACCAGATTGCGCGCCAGAATGTGCGCCGGCATATTCGTCGGCATACTCGTCGGCATATTCGTCGGCATATTCGTCGACATTGTCAGAAGCTGTATTGTCGTGCTTGCGCCTACTCATTTTGGCAGTTACCCGCGCTGTCGGTATCGCAACGCGGCAGCATCCGGAAGCTTTGAAACTGCGCCAAATCATTTATGGCATCGGTAGTGGCAGGTTTTATATTGATTTCACTTTTCAGCTGCCAGCCCGTAGCGTTGTTCAATGCCGCTTTTTCATTGCCGCTATCGCCGGCAACCTCACCGGGATGCGGTGTTAGCGTGATATACCATCTGCCAGCCGGCAGCATTTCGAGCTGCGCCCGGTATGCGCCGTTTGCCCCGCGCGCCAACAGTACAGTAAAGTCCTCGCTGCGCGTAGTGGGATGCTGCCAATACAATTGCAACAGCGATGGCACAACAGTGAGACGGCTGGCCGGGTCAATCGACAGGAGCAATTCGCCACTATTACGAATCTCCAGCTGAACATGAATATTTTGTGCCGCGGCAGCCCGGTCAAGCGCGAGCTTGCGATTAATCGCAAGACCTTCGCGGTAGTAATTGTCGGCAACCAGGTTATCGCTGTGATAAAACGCGATATAAATGGTAACCAGGCTGGCGATAACAACCGACCCCGGCAGCACGATCAGAAACCATGGCCAGAACTGACGGTACCATAACGGGCTTGCCTCGTTATCGTTATCTAAAGGCAGGTTTCCGCTCACATCATGATCCTTCAATTGGCTGGCACGAAGAAGCGGCTGTCGACACTGATGGATTCATCCATGTCGGCCTGGTTGGTCGCGGTAAACGTGACTGCGACACTTGGTAAATCTGTGTCGGGCGATGACGCCGCTGAATCACGCAGATACAGCTTGACCGGAAACTCCACCACTTCGCCACTGGAAATCCGTACCGTAGGGTCACTCGCAAGCGCAAGCGGTAAAGCGCTGTCGATAGAGAGCGCGTAGGCCTGTTCACGCTGGGATTTATTCGCAAGTTTAATGGTGTAAAGATTCTCCACCTGCCCGACCTCGTTAAAATAAAACAGCGCCTGGCGATCGCGCAGCACGCTCAGCTCAATGATATCGCGCGTCACAACCTTGAATGCAAACGCCATGCACATAATAGCGATTGCTACGATATAGCCGATCAACCGGGGGCGCATAATTTTCGACGACTTGCCGGCCAATGTATTTTCTGTGGTATAGCTTATCAGCCCGCGCGGGTACTGCATCTTGTCCATAATCGAATCGCAGGCATCAATACACAGCGCGCAGCCAATACACTGGTACTGCAGGCCATCGCGGATATCAATGCCGGTAGGACAAACCTGTACGCACAACTGGCAGTTAATGCAATCGCCCAGCTCGCGCTCCTGGTCCGGCAAGCCGCGCTTGCGCGAGCCACGTGGTTCGCCGCGCTTGCTATCGTAGGAAATAATGAGCGTATCGCTATCGAACATGGCCGACTGGAATCTTGCATAGGGGCACATGTACAGGCACACCTGCTCGCGCAGCCAGCCCGCATTACCGTAAGTAGCGAATGTAAAGAATGCGACCCAGAAAAGCGCCATGCCGTTCACGGAAAAATGGATAAACGACAGCGCCAGCTCGCGAATCGGCGTGAAGTAACCAACAAAAGTGAAACCGGTAAGAAAAGCGAAGCCCAGCCACATGCCGTGCTTGAGCGTCTTTCTATACAGTTTTCCCACGCTCCACGGCGCGGCATCGAGCTTGATACGCTGGTTGCGGGTGCCTTCGGCAAACTGCTCCGCCCACATGAAAATACTGGTCCAGACCGTTTGCGGACAGGTGTAACCGCACCACACCCTGCCGGCAAGATTGGTTACGGCAAACAGCAGCAATGCGCTGATGATAAGCAGCCAGGCCAGCAGGGTCAGGTCCTGCGGCCAAAAGGTTACGTTGAGGATATGGAACTGGCGTTGTGGCAGGTCGAACAGCACTGCTTGTCGCTCGCCCCAGTCGAACCAGGGTAGCAGGAAATAGCCCAGCAGCAGCGGCCAGCCCGTGTACAGGCGAATGTGCTGGAAAAAACCTTCCATCTTGCGCGTATAAATTTTTTCGCGCTTTTCGTAGAGATCTATTTCAGCGATTTCAGCCGGTATGGCTTCCGATACTGCGATCAGGTCTGCATCATCACCTGGCGCATTACCGATTGTCTGGCGGTCTTTCTGGGATTGGTTCACGGGAAATTACACTGCGGTCGTGGTGTGCACAGCTTGGCACGGTTGCATCGGCTGCGTGGTTGCGTGGTTGCGTGGTTGCGTGGTTGCGCGATCGTGCTGCCGACGACTTTGTGCAACCCGTTTGTTGTGAACAGCCTATTGCCTTGATAACTGGTAGACGTACGCCGTAAGCAAATGGATTTTCTCTTCACTGAGTATATCCGCCTGCGCGGGCATCACGCCATTGCGCCCGTTGGCAAGGCCGTGGCGAATTTCAACCGCGCTGCCACCATAGAGCCAGATGTCGTCATTGAGCCTGGGCGCGCCGAAGGCAATGTTGCCCTCGCCCTCAGCACCATGGCATACGCTGCACAGCGCCGCGTACTGTTGTTTCGCCGCCAGCATGCCGCGATCAACCACCTCCTCGCCTGTGTCGCCGCTACTTGCAGCGCTATCACTGGTTTCGGTCGCCGCCTGTTTATCCGCCGCGGCGTTCTGCGACAGTGAGAGCAAGTAACGCGTCATGTTGTCGAGACCGGTCATACCCAAAACGGATTCCCAGGCCGGCATCGCCGCGATGCGACCGTTGACCAGCGTGGCCTTGATCTGCTCGGGCGAGCTACCCCAAAGCCAGTCGTCGTCGGTCAGGTTCGGATAGCCTTTCGCACCGGCGCCGTCGATCATATGACAGGTGGCGCAGTTGTTCGAAAAAATACGCTTACCCACGCGCATCGCCTGCGCATCCTTTGCCAGCTCCAGCACCGGTGTGTTC
>JBATGO010000363.1:0-2356 GCA_049665845.1 Pseudomonadales bacterium
ACCCTGCCTCCCTCCGTACTTGCGTAACTCGTCATATTCGGCGCGGCGCTCATCACTTTTGAGCACTTCGTAGGCTTCCGCGACTTCCTTGAACTTGTCTTCCGCGCCTGCATCCGGATTCATGTCCGGATGGTACTTCCGCGCCAGCTTGCGATACGCTGTTTTTATCTCTTTGGCATCGGCTTCGGGCTGCACACCGAGTATTTTGTAGTAGTCTTTGAATTCCATACGCCTGGTCTTCGAAAAAACGAGTCTGCGAGAGCGCCGCGATTGACGCCTGCCAGCATTCTACCCACGATAATCGAGCAGGGTGTGAATTACTGCATTTTATAACGCGGAAAAGGAGTCTGGACAGGTCTGCACTGCGTAACAACCGCTCGCGCCACTCGCTGTCTTTACGATTTCATGCACAAGCACGGAGCAACAACCGCTTACCCATGACCAAGCACGTTATCAGCCTTGTTTCAGCGATTTGGGTCACTGTAAATTTGCTTTGCGGGCTTGTCTTGCTTATTCCTGTATCAATCATCAGATGGCTTTTGCCCATACCCTTAATTTCCCGCCATTGTTATTCCCTGGTTGATCACATTTACAGGAATGCAGTAAAAATAAACAGCTTCTGGATGAAAAAGGTCATCGGCATCAAACTCGTGATCGAAGGCGAGCTCACGACTGACAAAAATCCGGTCGTGATTTGCAACCATCAGTCATGGTTCGATATTCCGATAATCCAGGAAGTTATCACCGGCAAGGGGCCCATGGTCAAGTTTTTGATCAAGCGGGAGCTGGTTTGGGTACCGATTATCGGCTGGATTTGCGTATTGATGGGGCTGCCAACGCTTGGCAGAAGCAAACGCTCTGATACGAGAAAGGATGACATTACCGCGGTGAAGACCATCTCCGTGCGGCACGATGATGGCAACGGCGCGCTGCTCATTTTTCCGGAAGGCACCCGCTTCCGGGAAGAGAAAAAAATTCGGCAGCAGTCCCCCTACCGCCACCTGTTGAAGCCGCGATCCGGCGGACTCAAAATTGTGAAGACGCATGTAAGCCCGGAGACAACGCTGGTCGACCTGACCATTGATTACCACAAGCCCGCGGTGCGGATATGGGACTGTTTACACGGGAATCCCGGGCTGATCACCGTCACCATAAACTGTTACAGGCTGGCCGACATAGAAGATGTCAATGCCTGGCTAAATACTCGCTGGGCCGCGAAAGACCGGCTTTTTTTTCCCGGCAACTGAGGTCTTCGCCTTTTACACTGCTTGCAGACGTAAGCCTCGCAGCAGTGGCCTGTTGATTCTTTTTCGCTTTCTCAACGTGCGCTTGACGGCGCGACTGGCCTGCCTTGCCGATACAGATATCGCCGCGAACAGGTTGGCATGCGTTTTCTCGATTTTGACCAGCGCATGGTTCGCCAGATCGACGCAGATCACCACCTTCTGGTCTGTCCCGCCCCTGGGGCCGTTGATGTCACTGACGAACACTTTCACAGAAGTGATGTGTCCACCAGCTTTTGACAGGTAATGCATGATTTCCTTGCGTACGTGCGCATCAATCGAGGGTGTAAGGGTGACGTCCTGGCTTTGCAGGTAAATGTTCATAAGACTCCTCCGCTTTGCATTTTTTTCATCCTAGCAAAAGGATCAGCTCTGAATAGTCGAACTTTACGAACTAACAGTCAGGTATTAACGAAGATAGATAAACAAGCGGCGCCGGCCTAGCTGCGAGCAGAGGGGTAGACAAACAAATGCTTCCTTGCGGCCTCTATGATTTTTAATGCGGCCGGATGCTTTAGCTTTCGCTCTGGCGAGATCGCATAATATTTTTCTTCAACCGGGATAACAGGGCCAACGCGCCGGGCGTGGTACATCTGCTCTACTTCGGCGCTGATAGCCGCAGGTGCAGGGAAAATACCATTACCTGCCTGGCCAAATGCTTTCATCAGCGCACTGTCTTCAAATTCTGCCACCACCTTTGGTGTTATCCCTTCATCGTTAAACCAGTCATCCAGCCCACGCCTTATCGGATTGTCGGCAGTGGGCAAAAGCACGGGCGCACCTTCCAGCGATGCGGGAAAGTTTTTTTCGTATTGGCGTGTTGTCCCCTTGCGTGCAAAAAGTGCGATGTCGCTGCCACCCAGCGCATGACTGAAAGCCTTCACCGGAAGCCCGGAAGGTATCGGTTTGTCTGAGAGCACAAGGTCGAGTTTATGCACAGCAAGCTCACCGAGTAAATTTTCAAGTCCGCCCTCGCTGCAAACGAGTTTAATCCTTGTATCCGAACGCAATACGGGCTGCAGGACACGGGACGCGACAAGCTTGGGAATGGAGTTAACGACACCGACGCATAG
>JBATGO010000364.1:0-5949 GCA_049665845.1 Pseudomonadales bacterium
CGACGGCGGCGTCCATGCCGCCGTAAGGTCATGAAAGCGACATGCCATCCTGCGAGCGACTTCGACCAATCCGCAAGTGCAGGTGCGCCGCAGCGCCAACTGCTCCGCTACAGCTGCGCTACCTTGAACGTATCGCAGGCATCGATATCACCGCTTTGAAAACCGGTACGAAACCAGCGGATGCGCTGCTCCGAACTGCCGTGGGTAAAACTCTCCGGCGTTACATAACCACGCGACTGCTGCTGTAGCCTGTCGTCACCGATGGCCGCTGCTGCGCGCAATGCCTCTTCCAGGTCGCCCTGCTCAAGCAGGCTGCGCGTGCGATCCGCATGGTGGCCCCACACGCCGGCCAGGCAATCTGCCTGCAGCTCCTGCCGCACCGAGAGCTGGTTCGCCTCGGCTTTCGAAACCCGCTGCTTCTGCCTGTGCACCTGCTCCGAAATACCCAACACCGTTTGTATATGGTGACCCACTTCGTGCGCAATCACATAGGCTTGCGCGAAGTCACCCGGCGCACCGTGTCGCGCACGCAGGTCGTTATAGAAAGAAAGATCGATATAAACCTTTTTGTCGCCCGGGCAATAAAACGGCCCCATTGCTGCCTGCGCAAAACCGCAGGCCGAACGCACCGAGCCGCTGAACAGTACCAGCTTCGGTTCTTCGTACTGGCGACCCCGCGACTTGAAAATCTCGTGCCAGGTTGTTTCAGTATCGGCCAGCACCACCGCCGTAAAGTCGGCGAGCTTCTGTTCTGCAGGGCTAACTTGTGCGGGTGGGCCACTCGGTGCAGTCTGCGCACTGCCGCCTGTCAGCAGCGCCGGAATATCGATACCCAGTTGAGAAGCAATAAACAGCCCGGCGACGATAACCAGCAAACCCTTGATACCGCCGCGCCGGATCAGGGCGGGCAGCAAGCGCAGCAATGGCGAACTGCTGCCCGCGCCAATCCCGGACGCAGTGCGCTGCCCGCGCCGGTCTTCGACGTTGTCACTTCTTTTACGGTTTTCCCAGCGCATCGGTTATATCTCCCGGCCCCGCAGCTCCTTCACGCTATCGTTCCTGTTCACGGCTTGCAGGTTCGCTGACCGCTTCGTTAAAGCCGCGCAGGAAGCGGCCGAGCACTTCACCTGCATCTGCTGCTGCGGAATCCTGCTGCGACGTCGCCGCATCGCCTTTCAGGCCCTGCTCAAACCCGCTCGCGGATTCTCCCGCCGCTGCGTTCAGCCGGTTGATAAATTCGCCCAGTGCAGCGCCAAGTTGCTCGGGCGTCATTTCGCCTATTGATGCAGGCGCCTTGTCCGCCGCAGGCGCTTTATCTGCGGCGGGCGCTTTGCTCGCGACGGCCTCGCGCGGGATTTCCGGATTGGTGTCGACTGCGGGTATGTTCTCAACCGCAGTCGCGTTCGCCGCGCCGACAGCTGCAACATCGCCTGCCGATGCCGGCTGCTCTTTGGCAAGCGCGGATTTCAGCCCTTCGCCAGCCTCGCGCGCCGCGTTACTGATACTCCTGACCATCGAACCAACCGCTTCCCCCGCCGCGGCCGCATCCAGGCCGCCAGACTTGCTACTGGTTACTTCGCGGTCGGCTTCATCGGCCAAATTTTTCGCGCCTTCAGCATCACCAATGGCATCGGCATCCTTTTCCGCAGCTATTTTTTTAAGCCCGCTATCAATGCCCGACGCAATTTCATCACCTACTGTGCGCGCAATATCGCCGACTTCGCGCACCAGTCCACCCAGCGCGCGCCCGGCATTTTCAGCGCTAAGCGCGGGGTCTTCCTGTACTGCAACCCGATCGGCCGCGGCTTCGCCCTGGCCCGGCGTTGCGACAGGTTTGCGGTATTGCAGTTCAGCACTGCCTCCGGGTATGGACAGCACACCTTCGCGCTCAATCGCATCAAAGCGCCGCTGCTGCAATTCAACCGCTTCTTCCATATCCGCATCCAGCTCGACTGCGTCAATGTGGGCGGGCCGCTGGTCAATATCAGCTGGTTGCGAGCTCGCAGCCGCTGCAGGCAATTCATCCTGCTGCTGGGCAGGCAGGGTTTCTTGCGGCGCGGAGCCGGCAAAACTTTTCCAGATCGCAATGAGGGCGAGCAGGCCAAATGCCGCGATCGCCTTGCCCTGGCCTAAGCCCAGTGCGTGCACGCTGGCGGTAACCAGCAGCCATGCGCTGTAAAGAATACCGGCGGGCAGGCCAAAGGACGGACTGAGCTTGAGCACGGCGAGCAGCGGTAACATCGCGAACGCGTAAGCGGTGCAGCGCAGCGCGGTTTCGAAGTTGTCGCGTGCGCCCAGCAATTTCCAGATCCCAAAAAAAAGCAGGGAGGCGACTGCCAGCCCGAACAGCGCGCAGACTGACCACCACACCGACTTGACGACAAAAAATTTCAGCGCACCAAACAGTCCCTCGGCAGGAATACCGAGCAGCGCCGAGACTAGTGCGGCAAGCACCGCCATGGCGACGACAAAGAGTGCGGGGGCGGCAAAACCGCCCGACTTCGGCATGTGCTTGTAAAAACGCGCTGGTGCCAGCAACACGTTTCTCGCGGTGGCAAAAACGCCAGGCGTCGCATAATCGACCATCGTATAACCCCTTTATCTGAAAAATATGCCGAGACCGGATCGGCAACGCCGGAACATTGCTCTCGTGAACATTGCTCTCGTGAACATTGCTCTCGTGAACATTGCTCTCGTGAACATTGCTCTGATGAACATTGCTCTACGCAAATTGCGCTGTATATCGTTGTCCAGCCGGGAGTCGATTATAGGGTAGGGATCAAGCGGCAGGAAACGCCACAGCCCGGGCGAGCTGTGCGATTACGCTTTTTTTCATTTGCCGGGCTTGTATTGCGCTGTTGTGGAGTGTTTGTCGTGTGTTTGTGCAGCCGGCGTTGAGCCGATTGGTCGAAGTCGCTCGCAGGATGGCATGTCGCTTTCATGACCGTACAGCGGCAGGTACGCCGCCGTCGAGCGTACAGGGATGTATTTACAGCGTTTCATGCAAGCGACTGGCGAACTGTGAGCGGCGCGCTTTAGGCCAATCCGCAAGTGCATGGGCCCTCTGGTGTACAGGCAACAACCAATTCCATGGTCAAGTAAACATTTATGCCTGCAATAAAACCCCGACTACTTGCTGCGCAACGCACCGGGCAACGCTGCACCGGCGATACTCAGTAATTCGTCAATCATTTTCAAGGTCATGCCCCACACCACGTGATCATCGCTGAAGCGCACGCAAGGCATCGCGTGATCCTGCCCGCCGTAGCGAAAATCGAGGCTGGAACGGTTTTCCGGGTCAGCAAAAAACGCCAGCGGAATCCACAGCGCATCGTCGACCTCATGGTTTGGCGCAAGCGGCGGGCGCTCTTCGATCTGGAAAACATAGGGCGATACAATCATGTCGATCGGTATGGCGCGCCTGCGCGTGCTGAAATCCGATAACCGGCCAATCACGCGGCCGGCATTGCGCACAGTCTCGTCATCGATATCGAAGCCGACTTCTTCATGCATTTCACGCTTGGCAGTGGCGAGGCCGCTGCGATCGCGCTGTTCATAGCGACCGCCCGGAAATGCCATATGACCGGACCAGGGGTCACGTTCGTGTTGCGCACGGCGAATCATCAGCAGCGAGGCATCGTGCATCGAATCGTGATCCACAACCAAGGCAACAGCGGAGCGCCGCTTGTGGTGGCGCTCAGGCAGCTTCTGCGGCTGTGCCGCCGCAAGGGCCTGCGAAATTGATGTAGTTACCTGGATCGACATACCCTGCTGTTTTATTGCTTCTATGATTATTTGCTACGGGATTTTCTAACGCCAGCGCAACGCTGCAAACTAATGCACTTGCCGGCTCTAGCGCAGCTTCGCGGTCGCTGCAATACGTTGCCCGAACGCTTCAATCGACCTCAATAACCTGGGATCGTTCACCGCCAGCGCGCGGGCTTTTTGCAGCAGCGATTCGGCGTGCGCCTGGCGCTGCTGGTAAAAATTCACCTGCGCCAACGCAAAATAGGCGCGCGGATCCTGCGGGTTGATGCGCATCGCGCGCTCGACCAGTGCCGCGCCCCGGTCGTATTGTTGCCGGTCGATCGCACTGCCCGCCTGCGCGAGCAACTGGTCGACCGCGTTACCCCCGCCGGATTCAATGCGACGCTCCGGCATCGACAACGCGCCTTCCGACGGCGCCTCGAGATCGATCACCTCGACCGGCGCCTGGCCCGGCGGCGCGACACAGGCCGCTTGCAATACCACCAGAACCATTAAACACCACCGTCGAAATCTACGCGAGGTTGCTGCCAATGGTTTAAACAAATCGGGTACCTGCTACTGAGGAAACATCGTGTCGGCACGGTCCTGACAGACACTGCAAAGGCGCTGGCGGCAAAGCACACGCCGATCCGTGCTTTGAACTGCAGCTTATCGCAGCGCAGCGAAATCGCGCCATCTCTTTTCTGTGAAAAAGCGCAACGGCGCACTATTCATGTTCCGGCGCCAGTTCTAGCGCGATGACGCGGGCGCCTGCTCACATACCGGTGCGCCGGTTGGCGCAGTGCCCTGCACGAACGGCAGGCGCATGGCATTCGCACAGCCCGGACGGCTTAGATTGCCGCTTTGTGTGCTTACCCAGGCCTGTTCCAGGCCAGCAGGCGCAAGCAGCTGTAGCGGTCGCTTGCTCGCGCTGGCAAGCAATTGCGTCCATAGCGGCAGCGCCGCAGTCGCACCTGTGAACGGCAGCGCTGTATTGTCGTCGTGGCCAACCCAGGTAACCGCAAGCAAGTCACCCGAGTAGCCGGCAAACCAGCTGTCGCGCTGTCCACCCGAGGTGCCGGTTTTGCCGGCGAAGGCAGCCGCGCCGAGTCGCGTGGACGCGCTGCGCGCACTGCCTATATCGCCCACCGCGACCAGAGCGCGCTGTATCAGGTAGACGGGCGCTGGCGCAATAACCTGCTCGGTCTGGTAGGGAAATCGCTCCAGCGGCTGGCCGTCGCTATCGAGCACCGAACGAATTGCTTTGACCGGGGTATAAAAACCGTTGGCTGCAATGGTCTGGTAGAGCGCGGCAACTTCCAGCGGTGCAAGCTGCGTGGTACCGATAAACAGCGACGGTACCGGATTCAGCTCGCGCCGCTGGCCCAGGCGTCGCAGCGTGTCGACAACATTGTCTAGCCCCACCTGCTGGCCCAGCCTCGCGGTGGCCTGGTTGTAGGATTTGGCAAGCGCTGTGATCAACGGTACTTCGCCGTGATCCTCGCGGTCAAAATTGCGTGGCGCCCAGCTCGTGCCATCGCGATTGGTAAAGGCTATCGGTGCGTCGTCGACCAGCGAAGCCAACGTGTAAGCACCACTTTCAAGCGCCGCAAGGTAGACAAAGGGTTTGATCACCGAGCCAATCGAGCGACGCGCGTCGAGCGCGCGGTTGTAGCCAGCAAAACGCGGGTCGCGCCCTCCCACCAGAGCCAGCACTTCGCCGGTGGCAGGCTCGGTAACCACAACCGCAGCCTGCAGCGCAGGTGCATTCGCCGGCAACTGCGCTTGCAGGACCTGGATCTGCTCATCGACCGCACGCTCGGCGCTGCGCTGCACGCGCGGGTCAAAGCTGGTAAAAATCCGCAGCCCATTGGAAGTAAGGTCTTCGTGCTGGTAAACCTCGTCCAGCTGGCGCTTGACGAGGTCCATAAAGGCGGGAAAAACAAAATGCGATCGCGTTGCCTTGCCCAGGTTCAGGGGTTCGGCCTTCGCCCATTCGGCATCCTCTGCCGCGAGCAATTGCTGTGTGACCAGCGCATCGATCACGCGATTGCGCCTTGCCAGCGCCCTTTCCGGGTGTCGCCACGGATCGTAATACGTGGGCCCGCGCACGATCGCAACCAGCAGCGCCAGCTTTTCGATACTCAGCTCATGCAGGGCGCGATTGAAATAATGCTGGCTCGCCAGCCCGAAGCCGTGGAT
>JBATGO010000365.1:0-5129 GCA_049665845.1 Pseudomonadales bacterium
GCACAGCGATATGGAAACGCAGTAACTGCAGGCCGAGCGCAAGCAGGCGGCAAAAAAGATTGGCCAGCTGGTGAAGGAGGGTGTGCCGGTTGAAGAAGCGAAGGCACAGGTCGACGATACCCTGAAAAAAATCGATGCGTCACTGGATGCACTGAAATTGCGCGCACAGCGTGCCGATGAGGCGATGCAGGGATTCTTGCTCGGCCTGCCGAATATTCCCGATAGAGATGTACCGCCCGGTAGCGACGAGAGCGATAATGTTGAACTATTGCGCTGGGGTGATAAACCGGTATTTGATTTCGTGATCAGCGACCATGTCGATGTCGGTGAACGGCTCAACGGTATCGACTTCGCGCGCGCTGCCGCGATGACCGGAGCGCGTTTTTCTGTTTTGAGCGGCGACATAGCATGCCTGCACCGCGCGCTCGCGCAGTTCATGCTCGATGAACACACGCGCGAAAACGGGTACACCGAGGTGAACGTACCGCTGATCGTCAACGACGCTGCGCTCACGGGTACCGGGCAGTTGCCCAAGTTTGCTGACGACCTGTTTGCGCTGGAGGGCGACAGTAATTATTTCCTCGTGCCCACGGCAGAAGTCCCGGTCACCAACCTGGTGCGCGAACAAATCCTTGAGCCCGCACAATTGCCTCTCAAATTTGTCGCGCACACCGCCTGTTTTCGCAGTGAAGCGGGTTCCCACGGGCGCGATACGCGCGGCCTGATTCGCCAGCATCAGTTTGAAAAAGTGGAGCTGGTACAAATTGTCAGGCCGGAGGATTCGGCGGCGGCGCTGGAGTCATTGACCGGGCATGCCGAAACCATCCTGCAAAAACTCGGCCTGGCTTATCGCAAGGTATTGTTATGCGGTGGCGACCTCGGATTTGGCGCGCGCAAGACCTACGACCTGGAAGTCTGGTTGCCGGCGCAGCAGTGCTATCGGGAAATCAGTTCCTGCAGTAATTTTGGCGATTTCCAGGCCAGGCGCCTGCAGGCGCGCTGGCGCAATCCGGAATCGGGCAAGCCCGAACCGCTGCATACCCTTAATGGATCAGGGCTCGCGGTGGGTCGTACCCTGGTTGCAGTGCTGGAAAACTGCCAGCGCGCCGATGGCAGCGTAACAATCCCGCAAGTGTTGCGCCGGTATATGAATGAGCGCGAAACTTTGCCCGTTGCGGGCAGCTGAATTGCGAGCAGGCCTTCGCACTGCTTTAACATAGGCTTTTCTATTCTATCTAGCCAAGCGAGCGCCATTGCATGCGCTATCTGCCACTGCTGTTTGATCTTCGCGACAAGCCCTGCCTGGTGGTTGGCGGCGGCGTGGTTGCGCTTCGCAAAGCGCGATTGCTGGCCAAAGCCGGTGCAAGGCTGGTTGTGGTCGCTCCGGAGATTGTGGCGGAATTGGTGGAACTGTTGCGACAATCGGGTGGTACTGCAGAGTACGTGCAGTTTGACGAATCCTTTCTCGAAGCGCAGTTTTTTGTCGTCGCGGCAACCGACAACGATGCACTCAACCGGCATGTCGCGGCAGCCTGTCGGGCCCGCAATGTGCTGGTCAATACCGTCGACACGCCCGCTTGCTGCGATGTAATTTTCCCCGCCATCGTCGATCGGGACCCTGTTCTGATAGCGATCTCCAGTTCTGCCGCAGCGCCTGTACTGGCGCGCAAGTTGCGCAGCAATATTGAAAGCAGTACGCCGGCCAACATCGGCGCGCTGGCCAAATTTATCGACAGCAGGCGCAGCCAGGTGCGCGGCGTGCTCGACGAGCAGGGCGTGCGGCTGTTTTGGGAATCGATTGTCGATAGTGAAGTCGCCGAACGGGTCATGGCCGGCCGGATGGAATCGGCGCAGTCATTGTTTGAGGAAACGTTAAGCGCCGCTTCTGCGCAACAGCGTATCGGCGAGGTCTACCTGATTGGCGCCGGTCCTGGTGATCCCGATTTGTTAACCTTCAAGGCGCTGCGCCTGTTACAGCGGGCGGACGTGGTGCTTTACGACCGGCTTGTGGCTGAACCCATTGTTGCAATGGCGCGCCGCGATGCAGAGCTGGTTTACGTGGGCAAGGCGCGCAGTGCGCACACGGTGCCGCAACCGGAAATCAATTTCCTGTTGCTCGATTATGCGCGGCAGGGCAAGAAAGTGGCGCGCCTCAAGGGTGGTGATCCTTTTATATTCGGGCGTGGTGGCGAAGAGATTGCAGGACTCGCTGCGGCGAAGATTCCTTTCCAGGTCGTGCCCGGTATATCAGCTGCCAATGGCTGCGCCTGTTACGCGGGCATTCCGCTCACACACCGGGATCACGCGCACTCGGTGCAATTTGTGACGGGTCATTTGCAGGCCGGCGGCATGGAACTACCCTGGGCGGAGTTGGTGCGGCCGCAGCAAACGCTGGTAATTTATATGGGTTTGCAGGGGCTTGGCGTAATCTGCGAGCAATTGCTGGCGCACGGCGCACTGCCGCAAACGCCAATGGCGCTGGTTGAGCGCGGTACTACGCCATCACAGCGCGTACATATCGCTACAGTGGCAACGATGGTCGAACTGATTGCCACACGTGATGTACATGCGCCTACCTTGCTGATTATCGGCAGTGTTGTAAGCTTGCACGATACGCTGGCCTGGCGTTAGTTCTAAACATACCAAACCGGATTTTTGTTGGAGGAAATTTATGTCGAACCGGCCCGATTTTTCTGCGCGGCAAGCTGCTGCTGGTGTCGACAGGCTTTTTGTCGAGCGCTGGTCTCCGCGTGCCTACTTGCCGGAGGATGTTTCCGAGGCGGACCAGGCGGTGATTTTTGATGCCGCGCGCTGGTCTCCTTCCTGCTTCAACGAACAGCCGTGGCGCTTTGTAACGTGCACGAAAACGTCGCATGCAGATTTTCTTGCCTGCCTGGTCGAGGCCAACCAGCAATGGGCTGCCAGCGCGCCTGTGTTGGGATTTGTACTTGCGCGCCTGCAGTTTTTGCGCAATGGCAAAGCGAACCACCACGCTGTGTTCGACACTGGTGCAGCCTGGCTGGCAGTTAACTTGCAAGCACAGCGACTGGGGTATCAGGCTCACGGTATGGCCGGCGTCGATTTCGATGCGGCGGCGCGCCTGCTACAGGTCGATACGCGTCGTGAGCGTGTCATCTGTGCGTTCACGCTTGGCGTGCCTGATCTGGCTGCAAAAGAAACGATTACCGAGCGCAAGGCGCTCACTGAAGCCTGGCAGCAGACCTGAAAGGCGGGCAACAGGTAAAAGTTTGTTTTAATTGTTATGCGAGAAACCGGAAAGCACTTGCCTGTCGCATGAAAAATAGCGATGCTGGGGGTGTGGAGATATTGGGCGCGAGCCAGGCGGCGTCCTTTTACCGCATGGGCTATGGACCGGCAGGCAAGTAATTCCGGTTGCAGTTGCGGCCCGATTTGCAAACGACAGCTTTAATGCAAGGAACCGCCATGTTGATACTGACCCGCAAGACAGGGGAAAAAATACTGATCTCCGAGGACGTGCGCATCACCGTTCTCAATATAAGCGGCACGCAGGTAAAGCTCGGAATCGATGCGCCTAAAGATGTTCGCATTATGCGGGAGGAGTTAATCGAATCCGGCGAATCGGACTCGGCTGCCGACACCTGACCTGATTGTATGCGCGCAATGCGCTTGCGATAAAATTGGTTGCAAACGAACGCTGGCAGGTGACTATTCAAGCAAACGCTGGCAGGCGGCTATTCAGGCAATCGTTGGCAGGCGCCTTGAGGGATCTGCATACAAGACGCGTAGGGAACCAGCGAAATAAGGCGCGCCTGAATAAAACGCGAAGAGGCTTGCAACGAGACGCCTTTATTTACGGCAGGGGGCAGACCTTGCGCGACAAACTCCCTCGAATTTCGTCCCCCGGTCGAACAAATCCCGATCGCTAAGTAAACGATCAGGCAGTTCGCTGCTGCCTTGCGCGATTTTTTCTATACGGGGATAGCGTGACCACAAAAATTTGCGTATAAAGGGCAGTATAAATAAAACACTTCGCTCTGCTAAGGAGGTCGCCCGTGCACCAGTTGTACGCAATTTTTTTTCAATTCCTTAAATCCCCTGCGCGCTTTGTAGCATCTTGCTCTGCGGTACTGTCGGTTGCGGTGCTTGTGCTTATGGCGGCGCTCTGTCTGCCTTTGCAGGCAGCAGCACAAGATGCAGATATCGACACGGATGCGGCGGCGGCGCTGGACGTTGCTGCAGATGAAGCTTCTGTTCCTGATACAGATGCAGAAGAAATTGCAATTGAAGCGTCTGCAAACGATGCCGGGATAGATGGCGATGCCGCTGGTGCGGAGTCGTTCGCGAATGCATCCACTGCGAATCCGTCTTCGGCAGCAACCGTAGAGGAAATCACAACGATTGGTACGCGCACACCGGGCCGCACGGCTACCGATATCCCTGTGCCGGTCGACAGCCTCGATGCAAGTTTGCTGGGGAAAACGGGGCAGACTGAAGTCGGTCGCATGCTGCAGTCGCTGGCGCCTTCCTTCAACTTTTCCAGTTCAAGTATCAGTGATGGCACGGATGCGCTGCGTCCTGCAACGCTGCGCGGGCTTGGCCCTGACCAGACGCTGGTGCTGGTCAACGGCAAGCGCCGCCACACCGGCGCACTGATCCATGTGAACACCTCTGTTGGGCGCGGTACTGCCGGCGTCGACCTGAACGCGATTCCCGCTGCATCGATCAAGCGTATTGAAGTACTGCGTGATGGCGCTGCGGCGCAGTACGGCTCCGACGCCATTGCCGGTGTGATCAACATTGTGCTCAAGGACAACAGTGAGGAAGGCAGTATTCGCGCCTCCTATGGTGAGTATACGGAGGGCGATGGTGAAACCTATAACGTCGACCTGACCAAGGGGTTTCGTCTCGGCGAAACCGGATTTCTCAGCGCCACGCTGAACTATCGCGACCGCGGGCGCACCAATCGTGCTGGCCTGAGTGGCCAGTGCCAATACCTCGCCGATTGCACCGATACGGATTCCAACGGGATTGTAGAAGCGCAGGATCCTCGCGAAGTAACCTTCGACCGCCTGAATTTCCGCATAGGAGATTCCGATTCCGAACAGATTGCGCTCAGCCTGAACGCCGGCGTGGAAGCCGGGCAGGGC
>JBATGO010000366.1:0-4908 GCA_049665845.1 Pseudomonadales bacterium
GCCCTGCAGGCTCGACTGCCCGCCGCTGAGTTGCGCGGCCTTTTTCCCGCTATCACTGAAAAGCTCAACAAATCCCTGCTGTACACTTTTGAGGAAATCGCGCTCGATTTCCACGCGCTTGAAGCGAACCTCGCGCATGGATTCAAAAAAGACATTTTGTTGCTGGTTACTGGGTGCGTTTTCGGCCAGATCGAACAACGCATCGTCTACGCTGTCGAACATATTCTGTAACTGCCTGGACAGGCCTTGCTGCAGCATTTCGCGCAGCTGCACCGCCGGCGCCGACATGCGCCGGGTTATCGAGGCGGCCGGGCCGGGCCGGACTGCTTCCTCGCTGGCTGAACTCTCGCCCCTGGCGGCGGCTATAGGCACAATTTTGTCGTCGGGTTTCATCGGCGGATCCTGTCTGGCATCGCGGAATGCTGGGGCGCTTGGCTCGCCGCGGCCGAATCGGCCACCGGAATACGCGCATTGATCAAAGTATAATCAGGCATCTGTGCAGTTCCCGGAGGGCTTTGGCGCTTAGCGAACGCAGTCACAGATTGCTTTTTATGCACAGGCAGTTAGTGATAAAGTCCGCAGTTTCGCCGTGACCCGGTACCTGCAGGAATCCGCCCTGCCACCACCGTACGCTGCGGCAACTGCCGCTCACTTTGCCAAACGGACAACCAGCAGCTTGAACGATGCCCATCACAATGCGCCGTTAAAAAAAGCCGGCGGCGCCATGTTCGTGCTCGCGTGGCTGTTGTTGCTCGGCATGCTGGCTGTTTATTTCAGCGCAGATGAAGAGCGCCGCAACAACCCCAACGCCATACCCGAAACGCTGGATATCGACGGCAAGCGCACCCTGGTACTGCAAGCCAACCGGCAAAACCATTTCATAGCAGCCGGTGAAATAAACGGAAGCAAAGTTACCCTGCTGCTCGACACCGGTGCGACCAACGTGGCGATACCTGCAGATATGCAGCGCAAGCTCGGACTACAACGCGGCATGGAAGGCGTGGCCTATACCGCCAACGGCAGGGTAAAAACTTACAGCACGACTATTGATCGCCTGCAAATCGGTGAGATCGTGCTGCGCAATGTGGCAGCCGACCTCAATCCGGGCATGAATGGCAGTGATGCAATATTGCTTGGGATGAGTGCGCTGTCGCAGGTGCATTTCACCCAGCGCGATGGCAAGCTGCTTATTGCGCAATGAATCGGTCAGGTGACTGCAAAAATGATTACAGGCACATCGACCAACACAAGTACAAACCGAGCAAGGGACAAGTGACGATGCGGGCACTGACAACGCACAGCCTGGCAATGCAGCGTGAAATAATAGAGGACGTCGAACGCGCGCTCGCCGAAGATGTGGGTAGCGGTGACATTACCGCGGCCTTGATCGATATCGACAAGACCTACACGACCCGCGTAATCGCGCGCGAGCCTGCAGTTATTTGCGGTCGCGCCTGGGTTGAGTCGACCTTCGCGCATCTCGACGGCAGTGTTGAGCTGGCCTTTGAAGTCGACGATGGCGATACCGTGTCAGCCAACGACACGATATTCACTGCCGCTGGCAACGCGCGCGCAATTTTAACCGCGGAGCGCACCGCGCTGAATTTTCTGCAACTGCTCAGCGGCACCGCAACGCTGAGCAGAAGCTACGCCGACGCGGTGGACGGCACCGGTGCCACGGTGCTGGATACGCGAAAAACCATTCCAGGCCTGCGCCTGGCACAAAAATACGCAGTGCATTGCGGCGGCTGCGCCAACCACCGCATCGGGCTCTACGACGCTTACCTGATCAAGGAAAACCATATCGCTGCGTGCGGCTCCATCGAAGCTGTGATCCGCCGCGCGCGCTTGCAGCAACCGGATAAAACGGTGGAAATTGAAGTAGAAAACCTCGGTGAATTCAGGCAAGCACGCGATGCTGGCGCGGACATTATTATGCTTGATGACTTTTCGCTGGCCGACATGCGCACCGCGGTAAAGGAAAACGAGAACCGTGCAAAACTTGAGGCTTCCGGCAGTATCGGGCTGATGAATATCCGCGACGTTGCAGAGACCGGCGTAGACTTCATTTCGGTTGGAGCGCTGACCAAAAACGTGCGCGCGATTGATCTTTCGATGCGGTGTGGAGAGATTTAGACTTGCACTTCGCCAGCAGATTTTGTTTGGCGCTGATTTAGCGCGTGATTTAGCGTTGGTAGCACAGCCGTGCGACAGTAAGCCACGAAAAGACCGTGGAGCGCTTGGGTGCCGGCGCTTGCTGTAGGCCCAGCTATTTAGCTTTTAGTGGAAACTTGTCGGGCTCTTTAATAGTGTCAATGCCGAGGTCAACGTCGAGGTCCGGCCAATAAAAATGCCCTGGAGAGACTTCTTTCACATTGAGAACTTGCCCAATCGACGCCGCCCTGAACCACGGAAAATCTTTGTAGGAAAGGAAATATTCCTGCCCGGACGAAAGCAGCCAGATTCCGTGGCAAGACACGTGGCTGATTTCAGCTCCCGAAGTGTTGATCCCATGCGCTGACGAACTCATTCTCATGCTCCCGGACAATTGCATCTATTTTAGCCAATTGTTGTGGAGAAAGCCCGAAGTTTCGCGCCAGCGAAATTTCAGGTTCCAGCCAGTATTTTGCTTCTCCATCGGTGCAATGAACGTGCACATGTTTACGCGGCTCTTCACGGGAAAAGAAAAAGAACCTGAACTCTCCTTGCCGGTAAATGGTTGGGCTCAATTGAGACTCCCTGGGAAACCTGACAACGCGTTGTTAGCGGTGCAATTGTCCAGATCAAAGACCTGATTCCTATTCCAACAAAAATAATAAGCTAAGACACTCGCATGGACGGATGCGGAATGGATCCTTCTACCGTGAACTGTGCATATTCGAACTCGATTGTCTGGTCACCGCTACTTGTGCGCCGCGAAAAGCGGCAGCGTTCGGTATCGAGCGCCAGGTGCCAGTGCTGGATCTCCCTCGGCTCCTGTTCGGCAAAACTTTTTGGATCGAATACCGCAACGTTGACTGCGCCGTCGAGACGCGGCGATGCATAAAGGCAAAAGCCGCTTTTGACTGCGCGCAATGCGCTGCCCAATTGCTGCGAGAAATTCCAGTTCGCCGCATCGCTGATTTTTCGCTGCACCTTTTTGAAAGCATCGCGGCTCGTATCTATCGCTTTCGCACTTTTTAACTGTGCAGAAAATGCCGTACGCTGGTCGCGAATGCTGGCGAGCGGCCCCATTTCGCGCGGCCCCTGCTGGAACAGCCACAGGTACAGCGCGCATTCAGCAAAGGCGGCCTCAGGTACAAGCGAGGCATAAAAAATGCCACGTTCGAAGCGACCGCCAAAGCGCGAACCATGGGACAGCGGCGGGTAACGAAACGGCGTATACAGCAGGTACGAAAGACCGTCACAATCGTCAGGAACCGGCGGCTTTGATGCATCCAGCAGTTCTTCGAGGCGCGACTGCTCTGCGGCACTGCGGGTAATCGTCTGGGTCGCGGCTATTTCCTGTGTTTCAACCACGCGCCAGGCGGTGCGTGCCAGACGCTGATGCTGGGCGGCAAAATCAAAGCCAGCCAGATTGGCTGCGGTAAGATAGCCCTGCTTTTTCTCTCGCTGATCGATACTCACAGTGACTCTTTATAATCTGTCGCATGCTTCGTCTGCGGCTTCGTCGGTCGCTGCTTCGTCGCTTGCTGCCAAAGGCTGATAAAACCATATTGCACTTGATGCACGCCAACCGCCTCTGGGCCGGGCATTCACGCGCTGCCGCGCATCGCGTCGAGATAGTGAACCACGTCGGCGATGCCCTCTACCGACTGCATACGTTGCGCAGGTGCCGCGCCACCGAGATGGTCATTGGGCGTCGCTACCCAGTGCTGCATGGACGCGCCATCGCCACCTACCATCGCGTAGAGCGCGCGATAGGCGCGCACCAGCATCAGCGCCAACTCGAAGCTCTTGCCCTCGGGCATGGCATAGCTACCGCCCGATAATCGCGACAGTGTGGCTCCAGACACGCCTATGATTGCGGCGAGCTGTGCGCGCCTGAGCCCCAGTGCCTCAGCTGCGGCCATCGTGGCATTGGCCAGTATTTGACCGTCGGAAGGCTGCTCGAGTGGCTGCGCCGCACTGTTCTGGGTATTCTGCATTTTTCTTTTCATATGAAAAGGATAGCCTATTTATTTTCATGTGAAAAGTGTCTTTCTGTCGCCTTCACAGCATGAAGAGGCTAATCCGGTTTATTCTGGCGGGCTGCACACTGGCGCTACATAAGCAGGTTCAGCACCCCGCGCATAGCGCCGCTCGGCAAGCACCAGGCCGCTGTCGCAATCGTATTGCCTGTCTGTGACTTGTGCCGCAGCAAGCTTGCGAACGGGGTGATTCCACCGCGGGTGCCAGCGGGTGATGGTGACCCTTGCACTTTCATAGCCCTGCAAGGCGGTTCCCACTACCCCGTCAGCCCAGCGCAGACCCTCGGTACGCTGCAACTCGCGGCCAAACGCATCGCGCTCGTAGCGGGTCACGTTACCCTCCCAGTCGGTAACCGTACTGAGAAATCCGTTCGCATCGTGCTGGTAGTACTGATGTGCCGGCGCACAGCTGATTTCGGGAATATCTGCATGCGTGTGCGGCTTGCCCTCAATACGACTCAGGAGACGCAAGCCAGCCACCTCTTCAAAATGATAAATCGTTTCCTTGCCGTGTGGATTGATCTCGATAATGCGAGGCGCCGCACCATCGTTCAAGTAGCTGAAATCGAGCTGCACGATTTCATCGGGCTGGCCCTGCTGCCCCGCCCTGCGTGAGAGTATTGCGCGCCGCTGCGGGTTGTAATCCCAGCTTACATAGCGCAGCCGGTTTTCGTTTGTAATACCGGTAAGATGGTATTTGAAAGTGCCGTGCTCGTAG
>JBATGO010000367.1:0-10167 GCA_049665845.1 Pseudomonadales bacterium
GGTTCTCTGAGGGCGCGTTCATATTGGCTAATCCTGACAACTATCGAGACTGGATTATTAAGCTGATTTACTAGCTTGTTCGCTGCTCGACTAATCACTTGCCGTTTTACCCGCTGGCAATTTGAAGCCAGCAACCGAGTCCCTCAATTCATTTGTCATATCTGATAACGTACCCATTTTGCTTGCAGCTTCAGTCGTTCCCGTTGCTGTTTGGGTCGTAATATTCTTCACGCTATTCATAGTGACCGAAACCTTTCCGGCCATTTCTGCCTGTTCGCGCGCAGCCGATGAGATGGTTTCGATAAGTTCGGAAAGGCTTTGTGATACTTTTTCAATTTCTTCCAGCGCCACACCGGCATCGTGCGCAAGTCCTGCACCGTTAACCACTTCTGCAGTAGTTTGCTCCATAGACGCCACAGCTTCATTGGTATCGGATTGAATCGTTCGCACCAGCGCTTCAATCTGCTTGGTTGCACCTGAAGAACGCTCCGCGAGACGCTGTACTTCGTCAGCCACGACCGCAAAACCCCTGCCTGCCTCGCCAGCCATTGAGGCCTGGATGGACGCATTCAACGCGAGTATGTTGGTCTGGTCTGCGATGTCGTTGATCAGGGAAACGATGTCGCCGATTTCCTGCGAGCTTTCTCCAAGTCGCTTGATGCGCTTTGAAGTATCCTGGATCTGCTCGCGAATGGTATCCATGCCGTTAATTGTGTTTTGCACGACCTGTGCGCCGGACTTCGCAATTTCTACTGCGCTTTTCGCCACTGTCGCCGAGTTTGATGCGTCGACCGACATCTGCCCCATTGTCCCGGCCATTTCCTTGATTGATGCCGAGGCATCGGAAATTTCGCTGGCCTGCTGATTGGAGGCATCGGCAAGTGACATCGCCTTGTCCTGCGTATCCCTGGCGGCAGCATTGACTTTTACTGTCGTATCATTGATCGACGATACGATTTCGCGCAGCTGCTCGATGGTGAAATTGATTGAATCGGCTATCGCACCTGTAAAATCTTCAGATACAGTCGCCTCGGCGGTGAGGTCGCCATCAGCGAGGCTGCCTATTTCAGACAATAATCTCTGAATCGCGACCTGGTTGCGTTCATTGGCATCGCGCTGCTCTGCGAGCCGGGCCTCGGTTTGTCCATATAACTGGTAACCAATTACTGCGAGCAATACCAGAATCACGCTACCCGCCAGTATCGCCGTGTCCGCTCCAACCGTGCGCTCACCACTGAGGTTGCGCACGCTATCGGCCAGTGAATTGAGCTGGTCGAGAATTTTTGGCGTGCTGTTAAAAATGCCTTCCGTAGCGGTCCGTGCATTTAGCAGGTCAGGCGAGGCCGCAAAGATATCGTCGACCGAGCTTGATACAAAACCGAACAGGCGTTCAATGCGCTTCAGGGAAATTACCGCTTGGGAGTTAATTACCTTTGATATACCGAGCGTGTCGTTGCCGTTGAGCATGCCATTCAAAACACCGCCGAATTTACTGGCATCGAGGTTGAACTGTTCTGCGGCCTGCTGCGCGGTGGTGTTACCTTCCAGCATTCGATCTACATTACGCGCAATACGCTCAGCCAGCAAAGCCTGTTTTTGTGCAACAGCAACCTGGCTTGCGTCGGCTCCCTTTGCAATCAATACCTCAACAACGTTTTCGTATTCACGTTGTAATTCCGGAATCGATTCGTTGAGCGTCTTGGCCACGTCGTGCAGGAACAGAATACGATCGCGATTCAACACGATCGTATTGGCTTTCTTGCTCGCGTCGTTCCACAGCAAACCCAGCGAACTCAGCTCTTGGGGTAACTCTCTCTCCGCGCCCGGAAGAGCTGCGTCACCGCTTTGCAGAGTTTCATAAGTTCTGTCAAAACGCTCGGACGCTTTCTTCAGCGTGGCAAAAGCAGCTGCTTCGCCGGCAGTCGCCTCGCTTGCGCTGGTGGATATCTGGTGAGTAAGGACCCTGAGCTCACCGGCGTACTCAAGGTACTTGGCATCGTGCGCGGCATCGCGCACGAAATAAAACATGCTGGCAACGAAGGTTAGTGTCGCCACCACCAGAAGAAAGACAGAAAATATAAAAGCCTTGCTCGAGCCAAGCCCTGCTTTTTGGCTTCCAAACTGTTTCATCCCGCATACTCCCGCTTAAAAACTTGAATTCTGTTTGCTTAAAAAATGTTTAGGCTACTTCGCCGTGCTTGTTATCCAATACCCTGTTTACAATTGAAGCGTCACTGAATGCACTGTCTGCAACGAGTTTCGAGGGCGACAGGCGGTACCAGTTCGATTCTTCCCCGGCGCTAAAACAGTCAACAAATTGGCCGAACGGCAGTTCTTCCGGATTTTGAACCGGGAAAAGTGTTGCGCGATCGAAATGCTGCAAACCAAAAACCTTGCTGACGGCGAGGCCGACGTATATGTGCGGCGTCTCGACAATCAATACGCGATAATTGCTTTTGTGTCCGACGAGCTTGTTGCCAAAAAAGCCCTCTGTATCCACGATCGGTAACAGCTTTCCCCTCACGTTGGCGACACCCAACATCCACGGTTTTACCGCAGGAACCAGCGTATAGTGTGGCAGGCGAATAATTTCCACCACCTCGCCCATTGGCGCGACTACGGTCTGGTCACACAGCGAAAAACCCACGCCGCTCCAGGCGTTGGTGAGATCCTGCTTGGTTGCTCTTAGCTCCGCGATTTCGCGGCTTTTTTCCGCCAGCTGCCTGAGTAGCAGGGCGGGACTCCCCTCATATTTCATGCGTCACACCTAGTTGACAGCAAGCACGGCTTCTATAGTGTTAATTAATTCCCGTTCTGGCACAGGCTTGACCAGATATCCCCGTGCACCCTGTTTACGCGACCATTCGCGGTCGGAGTCCTGGTTCTTGGTCGTAACAATAATTACGGGTATGGCACTGGTATTCGGATTGCGATGCAGTTGTCGTGTAGCCTGAAATCCGTTGATGCCTGGCATAACGATATCCATAAGGACCAGGTCTGGTAATGCCTTGCCAGCCATCTCTACACCGGCTTCCCCGGTGTCGGCCAGTACAACTTCATAGCCATGCTTGTTCAGGATATTGACCAGTTGATGCGTTTCGGTGGCCGAGTCATCAACTACCAGCACTCTTTTCATTTTGAATCTCCCAGGCTGCGACAGGTTTTCGATATCTTCCGTTGCAGAATCTAGGCAGAAGCCAGGTTTTGGTCGGCGGCACCATCGGAATTACGACCCGGCAGGTAATTCTGCACGGCCTCCAGGATTTCGGTTTTGCTGAATGGCTTGGTAACGTACTGGTCTGACCCGACAATACGGCCTTTGGCCTTGTCAAATAAGCCATCCTTGCTCGACAGCATGATTACCGGCGTGTGCTTGAATTCAGCGTTGTTTTTTATCAACGCACAAGTCTGGTAGCCATCGAGTCGGGGCATCATGATATCGACGAAAATCATGTCGGGCCGCAGGTCAGCAATCTTGGCAAGTGCCTCGAAGCCGTCCTCCGCAGTTACAACCGTGTAGCCCTCTTTCTGGAGCAGGGTTTCGGCTGTGCGACGAATCGTCTTGCTATCATCAACAACCATTATTTTCGGACTGCTAGTCATTGATTCCATTATGTTTTACCCTCTATGAATTTCACTCTGGCTCATCTCTTGCTGTTTGGACACGTACCGGCAAACCGGTAAAGAACCACCCCCGCGCCGAACAGGCGCAATGTCCATCCCTTAAAGCTATAGCGCAATTCGAATGGAAATAAAGGCGAGGTACGGAATAACAGCTTGTTGCGAGCACCCGGTTTCACAAAACCTGAGCGACTTATCATTTATCGCGAGTGCCAACTGGTTCATGTGGCGGGAGTGCGATCATGCGACTGCGATACGAACAGATAAACACGTGAGACCGGTAATTGAGCAGACCCGGACAAGCCCGCTTCACCTGCGTCGAACTGTCGATTTTTTAGTCGCGCTACGGGCGCGGCACAACCAGCCTGACAGCGGCAGGCTCTGCCGTGTACACTGTGTGGCCAGCGCTAAGCCTGGCCGCTAGCCACGAACCTGCAACTGGTTCGGCCGATAATGCGAAAATCTTCGCGTACAACAAACTTGCTGCAGAAAATGCGTATAAAACTTGGCGTTGTGATGGATCCGATCGAATCCATCAATCCAAAAAAAGACAGTACCCTGGCGATGATGCTGGCGGCACAGCGCCGTGATTGGCAACTGCATTACTTCACCACGCACGACCTTTATAAAAGCGGTGACAGCGTCCGGGGAATGGCCACCGAACTCACTGTGCAGGATAGCCAGACGCAGTGGCACACCTTTGGCGAACGCAGCGACATCGAACTTGCAGAATTGGATGTGATCCTGATGCGGGTCGATCCGCCGGTAGATTCGCGCTATGTCTACACAACCATGCTGCTGGAGACCGCAGCACAAGCGGGCACTCTGGTAGTCAATCGGCCACAGGCCCTGCGCGATTGCAATGAAAAAATCTTCGCTACTGATTTTGCCGATTGCTGCCCTCCGGTGCTGATCAGTGCCGATGCAAAAAAACTGCGAGAATTCCATCGACAACAAGGCGATATTATTCTCAAGCCGTTGGACGGCATGGGCGGCGCTTCGATTTTTCACCTGCGCGCCGACGACGCCAACTTCAGCGTTATCGTCGAGACGCTGACCGAACACGGTCGCTCGCTCGCGATGGCACAGCGCTTCCTGCCGGAAATCGCCGACGGCGATAAACGGGTATTGCTGATCAACGGCGAAGCAGTTCCGTACATGCTGGCAAGGCTTCCGGCGAGCGGGGAGACCCGGGGCAATCTGGCAGCCGGTGGTCGCGGCGAAGCCAGGCCGCTGGGCGAACGCGAGCGACAAATTTGTGCCCGCGTTGCACCTGCACTGGTGAACCGAGGCATCGTGTTTGCCGGCATCGACATTATCGGCGACTACCTCACCGAAATTAATGTTACAAGCCCTACCTGTATTCGTGAGCTTGATGCCCAGTGCGGCCTCGATATTGGCGGAGACCTGCTGGAAGTGATTGCGGGAATGCTGCCCAAAGCGCGGCGCTAGGCCCGACAGCAGCACTGCTTCTCGACTAAAATAAGCGCCAGCGGTGCCATCGAAAATACGGGCCCGCCAGGATCCGCAGCGAACACCGACCATGCGTTACATGCCCGGCCAGAACTACCAGATACGCTACACCATGGCGATAGCACTGCTATTGCATGGACTGGCGATCTTTGCCGTCACGGTAGCGGTCATCAGCGGAGTAGTACAAATTAACCAGAGCGAGGTGACTGTCTCACTGTCCAAAAGTGAAGAGGCGCCCGAGGAGGCAGAATTTCTCGCCCGCACCAACCAGGAAGGCAGTGGTTCGAGCGAGAAATCCGAAGAAATTACCGTAACGCGGGAGGCGCTTTTCGCCGATGCGGAGATTCGCGAAGTCAAACCACTGGTCATGCCCGAAGAAGCCAGTGGCCAGCCACAGCCAATTGAATTGCGCATTATTACTACCAGCGGCGACAGCGAATTCAGCGTACCTGTGTTGGAGTTCCTGCCGGAGGAAATTGAAGACGACGGCAAATCCGAAGCCGAGCGACGCACGCTGGCTGACCTGAGCCTGGAAATTGCCAGCCTTGAGGCACGGCTGGCAGAAAAACAGCAGCCCGACAGCAAAAAACCTCGCGTATTGATACTGACCTCGGCGTCGACACTGGCTGCGGACAACGCTGAATACGTGCACCAGTGGCGCGACCGCGTAGAAGCGGTTGGCAACCTGCATTACCCGGATGAAGCCAGGCGCCGCCAGCTCTACGGCGACGTGCGCCTGCTGGTCAAACTCGGTGCTTCCGGAATCGTCGAGGAAATCAAGGTACTGTCTTCATCCGGTTCGGAGATTCTCGACCGCGCTGCGATCGAAAGCATCAGGCTGGCATCACCGTTTGAACCGTTTCCAAAATCGCTCGCCGAGAAATACGATCGCATCGACGTAATTCGCACCTGGCAATTCCGCAAAAATCGCGTTTCGTCCAAATCGGTCTAGCTGCGCACTCGCTCCGAACTTGTGGCAAACACCAAACGCTCGAGAAACATCAACCGCATAACAAACAGCAACCCATAGAAAACAGCAATCCCATAAAAAACAGCAACGCCTGCGGCCATGCTGCGCTCGCCCTTATCTATCTGGCAGCCGGATAATCGCCTCGATTTCTATCAACGCGTCTTTTGGTAGCGCCGCAACCTGTACACAGGCGCGCGCAGGGTAGGGAACCGTAAAATACTCCGCCATCACAGCGTTCACGCTGGCAAAGCCGGCAAGATCAATCATCGAAAGATTGATCTTCAGGGCATCATCCAGTTCTGCGCCGGCGGCATTGGCGACCGCGCGCACATTATCGAAGGCCTGCCTTGCCTGCGCTTCAATACCGCCCGCGACGATCTGCATACTGACCGGATCGAACGGCAACTGCCCCGACACAAATAACAAGTTATCGCTGGCGATCGCCTGCGAATAACTGCCTATCGCCTCTGGTGCATGCTTGCTTGAAATCTTTTGTCGTTTCATTTTTTCGCAGGATTGTTGCGTCTTATCGTGCTGTTTTTTTGCTAGTCGCGAATTCGTTACGCGAGTCGCGGTTACTGACTGAGGAGAAGCCTAAAGCAGGCTCAATTTCAACAGCCCGAAAATGATTTACAACTTCACACGGGTTACACGAGAAACGGATTTGATGACACGTATGCGTCTTATTACCCGCGCCAGGTGCACGCGATCGTGTACCGACAGGAAAATATGAATCACGCTGGTGTTTGCGTCACGCTCCTCGACACGAATCGACTCAAGACTGGCGTCGAGACTGTTAATTTTGCTGGCCAGCAAAGCGATAATGCCACGCCGCTGCTCAACGTGTACTTTTAATTCCACGCGGTATTCGCCGACCACGTCATCGTGCCAGCGCAAGGTAACGCTGCGGCCCTCCTTGTCTTTGCCCAGTATTTCCATAAAGTTGCGGCAGTCAGTGACGTGTACAACCACACCGCGCCCGGCCGTAATATGCCCGCCGATGTCGTCACCGGGAATGGGGTTACAACATTTGGCAAAGTTGATCATCATGCCTTCGGTACCGGCAATAACCAGCGGGCGCACCGCATTGCCGATTGCGAGATCACTCTCGCTGATGCCGCTCTCCATACCGAGCAACTGTTTGGCAGTAAGCTGGGCGATCCTGTCGCCCTGGCCAATTTCTTCCAGCAACTCATTGAAATCGCGCAAATCGGATGCCTGCAAAAGCTGCCCAATCTGGTTTTTCAGCAGTTGATCGAGACCGGATCCGTGACTGAGTAATGCCTTGTTTAACAGGCGCTGGCCCAGTTCGATCGATTCGCCCCTGCGCTGGTGCTTCAGGTAATGCCGAATCTGGCTGCGCGCGCGGCTGGTGACAACAATATCCAGCCAGCCCGGGTTGGGTTTGGCGCCGTGCGCGGTGATCACCTCCACCGTCTGGCCACTATCCAGTGGCTGCGAAAGCGATGCAAGCCGTCGATTAATTTTGCAACCGACGCAGGCATTGCCAATATCGGTATGTACCGCATAGGCGAAATCAATCGGCGTAGCCCCAACTGGCAATTCCATTATTTCGCCGCGCGGTGTAAAAACATAAACTTCCTCGGGAAACAGGTCGATCTTTACGTTTTCAATAAACTCGAGTGAATTGCCCGCATTTTCCTGCAGCTCCAGAAGCCCCTGCACCCACTGCCTGGCTCGCGCGTGACTACCCACTGTTGCCTCTGAGTCATCCTGCCGGGCCTTGTAGAGCCAGTGCGCAGCGATACCATTGTTGGCCATTTTTTCCATTTCAGTGGTGCGCACCTGGATTTCTATCGGCACGCCGTGCATGCCGAACAGCACGGTATGCAAGGACTGGTAGCCGTTAGCTTTAGGAATTGCGATGTAATCCTTGAAGTTGCCGGGACGCGGCTTATACAGGTTGTGCACCGAACCGAGCGTCCTGTAACAGTCATCAACCGAGTCGACAATAATGCGAAACGCAAAGACATCCATGATTTCGGCGAAGGACACATGCTTGCTCCGCATTTTCTGGTAAATGCTGTAAAGATGTTTTTCGCGGCCCATGACCGTGGCGTGAACGCCATCGCGGAGCAAACGTTCGGCAATTTGTTTGCGTATATCGGCAAGCAATTTTTTTCGATTGCCGCGTACCGAATCCACCGCTGCCCTGATGCGTCGCGCACGCATCGGATAAAGCGTTGCAAAGCCCAGCTCTTCAAATTCAATTCGAACATCATTCATGCCAAGCCGGTTTGCGATCGGCGCATAAATTTCCAGGGTTTCCTTGGCAATGCGGCGTCGCTTATCGAGGCTCAGTACATCGAGCGTACGCATGTTGTGCAGGCGATCGGCCAGCTTGACCAGTATCACACGCAGGTCGCGCGCCATCGCCATGGCCATTTTCTGGAAGTTTTCTGCCTGCTTTTCGGCGTGATCGTGAAATTCAAACTGGGTGAGCTTGGATACCCCGTCGACCAGTTCGGCAACTGCAGGGCCGAACAAATCATCAAGCGCGGCCTTGTCGACACCGGTGTCTTCAATCACGTCGTGCAACATCGCCGCGGCAAGACTCTGGTGATCCATATGCATGTCAGCGAGGATGTCGGCAACCGCGAGTGGATGGGTAACGTAGGGTTCACCGGAACGGCGCTTTTGACCTTCGTGCGCCTCGGCGGCATAGAAATAGGCGTGCCGCACCATCTCGATCTGCTGATTGTCGAGATAGTCGCCGAGCTTGTGGGTCAGGGTATCGATTGTCGCTTGCATGCTAAACGACAATATAAGGCCAGACGCCAACTTTTAACAGTGGCGAATAGCGTGTTGCCAGGCACCCGCGCCGCGTTTAGCGCGTCAGGAATCTCTTGGTGTGGCGGCGTTGCGCTGCAGGATTCGCAGCGCTTACAGCTGGAGGGTGGTCAGCGCAGAGGACGATAGCCTAGGCCGACAGGGCAGGCAGTTACAGCGGAGTACCGGCAATACAGCCTTTACACGGCTACCTGGTGCGAGGAAAAACTACAAACCGAATTCGGCGGCCAGTTCTTCAGTCAACTCATCGAGTTCTTCTTCGCGCGCATCGAGGTTCTTCGGATCGATAAGGCCAAGTTCGATTTCTTTCAGCGCTATAACCGCCGGTTTGTCGTCATCCACTTCGATCAGCGGATCCTTGCCCTGCGTGGCGATCTGGCGGGCGCGCCTGGTTGCGACCATAACCAGTTCAAAGCGGTTATCGACGTGTTCGAGACAATCTTCGACAGTGATTCGGGCCATGCTCAAGTTCCTCAGTCGTTGAAGTGCACGCTGTGCAGCAGCTGGATTTGATCGGCGCTGACATTGTCAGTGCAGCTCTGCGGCACTATTTATGCGGCACTACAGGCGGTACTAAACGAGTTGCTGTAGCAGCTCGCGGGCGCGCGATTATACGCACAGACCTTGCCGATGGCGAGCAGGCTGCTCGCCAGAGACGGGATTATTGCGACTTTTCGCCGCCGACCAGGCTGGCCAGCAGGCCGGCTTCACTTTGCTGCTGACGCGCCAGGCGCAGCCGGCTGGCGCGCACAATCGCCTGCAAATCGGCCAGAGCCGTACTGAAATCGTCATTGATGACCAGGTAATGGGCTTCGTGGTAGTGGCGCATCTCGGATACTGCCTCGGCCATGCGTCGATCGATCACCGTGTCGTCGTCCTGGCCGCGGCCGGTGAGCCGGCTGCGCAGTGCGGCCAGCGACGGCGGCAGGATGAATATCCCAAGGCTGTGCATTCCGGGCTGGCCCGCAACCCAGCTGTGCGCCTGCGCCGCACCCTGCCAGTCGATTTCAAGAATAACATCGCCGCCACGCTGCAACTGTTCAGCGACCCTGCTTTTCGAGGTGCCATAGTGATTGCCAAACACGGACGCGTGCTCGAGAAAATTATCGGCGGCGACCATACGCTGGAATTCAGTGGCGGAAACAAAGTGATAGTTGACGCCGTCCTGCTCGCCGGGCCGCATGCTGCGCGTGGTATGGGAAACCGAAACAACGATGCCCTGTTCAGCTTCGACCAGCGCCTTGACCAGGCTGGTTTTGCCGGCACCCGACGGCGCCGACACAGTGTAGAGC
>JBATGO010000368.1:0-4239 GCA_049665845.1 Pseudomonadales bacterium
GCGGGTTGCTATTTCGAGGGTGATGAGCCAGCTCGCTGGCGATCGCGAGCGTTACAGGAAATCCCTGAACAATTGCAGGAGCAAATGCTTCCCGATGGCGGGCATTACGAGCGAAGCCCGCAATATCATTGCCTGATGGTTGAAAATATTCTCGATATTCTCAACCTGGCACAAAATAACCCGTCTCGCATCGGCAAAGCATTCCCAGCGGTATTGCGCCAGCATGCTGAGAGCGCACTGGCGTTCATCGAAGACATAGCACCCGCCGATACATTGCTGCCCTTGTTCAACGATAGCGCACAGGGTATTGCGCCCGAAGTTTCGGCATTGCAGCGCTATGCCAAACATCTGTTTGGTTACGTTGTTAATGCGGGCAGCGCAGATCCACACGTGGTTTGTCGCGCTGATTTTGGTCTGATCGGTTTTCGTACTGCGCAAGCCGCATTACTTTTTGATTGTGGTGAACCGGGTCCGAAGTACCAGCCCGGCCATACGCACTGTGATTTGTTGAGCTTTGAATTGGCGTGGGGTGGTTTGCCATTAATTGTCGATACAGGCGTCTGTGAATATGAGCCGGGTCCAAGAAGACACTATTTGCGTTCCACAGCAGCACACAACACAATAAGCATTGATGGTCTCGAGCAATCAGAAATATGGGGCGAATTTCGCGTCGCGCGCAGGGCCAGGGTCACCAGAGGGTCCATTAAACTCGAAGGAAATTTTTCTGGCGTCGCGTCATTGAAAATAGAGGGTAGCTTCGAGGGTTTTTTCCCGGGGACCTGGCGCGACCGGCCAGGCTTCAGGCACCAGAGGCAAATATATGTAAAGTTAGTTAAAGGCGGTATCGAGTCGCTGGAGGTGGTTGATACCATCGCCGAGGTTTTCGCTCGAAGTAGATCGTACTGCCTTGAAAGTTTTTTGCATTTTCACCCTGATGTTTTGCCTGAGGTAGTTGACGGCAAGCGAGTTTCCATAAGCATAGAGGGCGGGCCGTTGCTGGAGCTAGTGCCACCGGAATCCGCTGAATTGGAAATAGTCGAATCGATTTACTGCCCCCGTTTCGGCGAAGTAATCAACAACAAATGCCTGGTAGTCCGCGAGCAAGTAACCATGCCACATCGCATGGTGTACCGGATACGTGACCTTTCGGCTAGCTAGACGTTTCGCTATCTTTGCGCAGGGTGCCGTCGGCGCGAATAAGCTATGACCTAATGACCATACTTTTCCTGTCCCATTCTTTCCCGCCCGAGGTCAATGCTCCGGCCACCCGAACCTACGAGCACTGCAAGCGCTGGGTAGAACTCGGTCATGAAGTGACTGTGATCACCTGTGTTCCCCATCATCCAATGGGCAAGGTCTACCCGGGTTATAAAAATCGCTTTTACTCCAGCGAAAGTATCGACGGCATTCAGGTTGTTCGTTTATTGACCTATGTTACGGCCAACCAGGGCCTTCTCAAACGTACGGCGAATTACGTTACCTATATGTTGATGTGTATATTCGCTGCGCCTTTTCTCCGTAAGGCAGACATTGTGGTTTCCACCTCGCCACAGTTCTTTAACGGGCTTGCTGGCTATTTTGTGTCGCGCATCAAGCGCGCGCGGTGGATTCTCGAGATTCGCGACCTCTGGCCAGAGTCTATACTTGCGGTCCGCGCGATAGAAAACCGGCGCGCGATAAGCGTGCTGGAATGGCTGGAGCGATTCACTTATCGCAAAGCCGACCATATCGTCGCGCTAACCAACGCTTTCAAGCAGCACATAATTCGTTGTGGCGCGGATGCGTCGAAAATTTCTGTCATACGCAACGGCGTAGATCTGGAGAAGTTTGCGCCGGTAGCGCGTGACCCCGCTCTCGAGCAGGAGTGGGGCATTGCAGGCAAGTTTGTCGCCGCTTATGTTGGGACGCATGGCATGGCGCACGGGCTCAAGGTGATTCTCGATGCGGCAGAGCTGCTGCGGGACGACCCCGAAATAATATTCCTGATGGCCGGGGATGGCGCTGAGCGCGCGTCCCTGGCGCGTGACCTTGCAGAAAGGAAGTTGTCGAATGTGGTCATGCTGGGGCAAAAGCCAAAGGAAATGGTGCCGGCGATTTGGGCCTGCAGCGACGTAAGTCTGGTGTTGCTGAAAAAACTGGATATTTTCAAAACAGTTATTCCGTCCAAGATTTTTGAGAGTATGGCGACAGGGACGCCAATCGTGCTGGGCGTGCAGGGCGAAGTAGCGGAAATTATCCAGGCGGCCGATGCGGGCGTTTGCATAACGCCAGAGTCTGCTGTCGAGCTGGCAGCCGCTGTGCGCGAACTCAAGAGCAACGGTAGTTTGTATAAACAGCAGGCCGAATGCGGCAAAAAATATGTCGCAGAGCATTTTGAACGGAAGATGCTGGCCGCCCAGTTTGCGGATATTTTCGAGTCTGTTGGCCGCGAGAGCGTCGCCGTTAAAGCAGCCTGACTGTAGCAACGATGGAATGACTGATATTGCAAAGCAACGCGATCAAGCAAAGCCTGAAATATTTATAGGGCGTGGCACGATAATCGAATATTGGAAGGAGCAGGCGTGAACGGTACAAATGTCTTTCTCAGAAAGGAGTTTTTTCTATTCCTCGCGTCTGTTGCACTGCTTGGCTGGGTTTGCCTGGATGGCTTGCAACTGATGGTGAAATGGTGGGAGCGGGATGAATATAGCCACGGCTATATGATTCCTTTCGTCGCGCTCTATCTCGCGTGGCAGAGAAGGAGCGCACTTGCGGCTGTCGCGCAGCCCGGCTCACCGCTCGGCATTTTTGTGCTGGTTGGTGCGTTGGCAGTCTGGTTGTTAGGTGAGATCAGCGCGATCTACACGATCATCCAGTACGCGTTCTGGATCGGCGTCTGGGGGCTCGCTTTGCTTTGGGTAGGCGTCAGCGGTGTGAAAATTATTTGGGCCGCGCTTTTCTATCTGGTATTTATGATACCGCTGCCCAATTTCCTGTATTTCAATCTTTCCCAGGAACTCCAGCTCATTTCCTCATCCCTCGGTGTCGCTGTAATACGCCTGTTCGATATCAGTGTATTCCTGGAAGGTAACGTAATAGACCTCGGTGTTTATCAGCTCCAGGTTGTCGAGGCCTGCAGCGGGTTGAGGTACCTGTTCCCGCTCATGAGCTTCGGCTTCCTGATTGCCTATATCTACAAGGGCCCGTTCTGGCAGCGTGTTGTTATTTTCCTCTCCACTATCCCAATAACTGTGCTGATGAACAGTTTCCGTATTGGCGTGATTGGCGTCACGGTCGAGCATTTTGGTATTGCCGCAGCAGAGGGTTTCCTGCACGACTTTGAGGGCTGGATTGTATTTATGGCCTGCCTTGGCGTGCTGCTCGTGGAAATCTGGTTGCTGCATTTCTTTACTTCCAGAAAATCGAGCTTCGCATCACTATTTGACCTCGACTTCGGCGCGGGTATGGCGGTAGAGCCTGCTTCGACATCGTCGGGAAATAGCACTTCTATTTCCACAGTTGCAATCGCAGGTGCATTGCTGCTCGTCTGCGCTGTTCCCGCCGCCAGTTATATTGCAGAGCGAGAGGACCAGGTGCCTGATCGCCAGAGTTTCGCACTTTTTCCTTTGAAAATCGATGAATGGAAAGGAACGGAAAGCGCCTTAGAACAGAATGTGCTCGATACACTGAAATTAACCGATTATTTCATGGGCGACTATGCGCGAAGCAATGGCGAACCCGCGGTGAATTTCTATGTTGCCTGGTACGAAGAGCAGCGTAAGGGTGCTTCGATCCACTCGCCCAAATCCTGTTTGCCCGGCGGAGGCTGGGAGATCCAGCGCCATGAGATCGTCCCTGTTGCTGATGTCGAGTTCGAACGTGAGCACTTGATGGTAAATCGGGTAGTGATGCAAATGGCTGAGCATAAACAGCTTGTGTATTACTGGTTCCAGGGTCGCGGGCGAAACATCACCAACGAATACCTCGCCAAGTGGTACATATTCTGGGATTCGCTAACCAGAAGCAGAACCGACGGTGCACTGGTTAGATTGGTTACCTACATTCCCGAGGGCTCGGATATAGAGCTGGCGGATAGAAGAATGCAGGATTTCCTGGTGCACTACCAGGAGAAGCTGCCGCGTTTTGTGCCCAACTAGAACGAAGAACCGGTTTCCTGAATTGATAACTGACGAATTTCACGGTCGAGCGCAATGATTACAGCAATAAGTTTTGCGCTGGCGCTTTTTTTGAGTACCGCCC
>JBATGO010000369.1:0-2819 GCA_049665845.1 Pseudomonadales bacterium
GCTCCAGCAGGCTGCGCAGGGCCAGGTTGCCGGTCGGGTCGACGCCGCCGGCCTTACCGCTGACGTAGATTTCGCGCGCATACTTGCTGTAGACCTTGGCTTTGGCATCGGAAGTTTTGGCGATCGAATCCTTGCGATTCTGGTAAGCGCGACCCATCTTCTACTCCTGCGAATTATCCGGTAACAATAGTCTTTTAAAGCGCGCGGGAGGCGGCGGCATTCAGTAACCGGAAGTCCCGGCATCACCTCGATATACCTGCTTATAGCCTCTGCAGCGCCTGCTTGCTGTAGCTGAATTCTACCCGGCAGGCGGTCGCTGTCACCATAAATAATGACGCAGGACACCAGCCTAAAGTTTTTGCAGGTTCGCGAGCCGCGCCTCGCCCTCGTCGAGCACCTTTCGCTGTTCGGTTGCAGCACGCTTGTCCCAATTGCGGTAGGGCATGGCAGTGCGGGGATTGCCGCCAAGCAGGTCGCGATGGCGCAGCATGAAGTGCCAGTACAGTGTGTTCAGCGGGCAGGCACGTTCGCCGGTTTTCTGGTTTGCCTTGTAATGGCACGATTTGCAGTAGTCACTCATCTTGTTTACATAATTGCCGCTTGCCGCATAGGGTTTGGTGCCGACGATACCGCCATCCGCAAACTGGCTCATGCCTCGCGTGTTCGGTAACTCCACCCAATCGATGGCATCGCTGTAAATACCGAGGTACCAGGCATCGACCTGCGCGGGGTCAATCCCCGCCAGCAGGCAAAAATTGCCCGTGATCATCAGGCGTTGAATATGGTGCGCGTAGGCGTGCTCCAGCGACTGGTCAATCGCCTGCGCCAGACAGTGCATTTTCGTCTCGCCAGTCCAGAAAAATGCCGGCAGGTCGCGGCTGGCACCGAGTTTATTCAGCGAGGCGTAGCCCGGCATATTGGCCCAGTAAACCCCGCGCGTGAATTCACGCCAGCCAGCAATTTGCCGTACGAAACCTTCGATCTGCGCAATATCTATTTTTAGTGCGTTTTTTTTTCGTTGACTCGCGCGATACTGTGCAATGGCGCGATCGATGACTTCGGCAGGGCGCAGCAGCTTCACATTCAATGCAAACGACAGCCGCGCGTGGTAAAGGCTCCAGCTATGCGGGCTGTTGCAGGTCATGGCGTCCTGGAAGCGGCCAAAGTCGGGCAGCAGGCGCAGGCAAAAGTCATCCAGTAATTCAAGAGCCTGCGCACGCGTTACCGGGCAGCCAAGTTGCTCCTGCACGCGACCGAAGTGCTCGACGCCGCAGCGTGCGAGGCGAGCCAGGATCGGGCGCACGTCGTTGGCAAATAGCAGCGGCGCCGGAATTGCTGCGATATCGCTTTCGTTCAGTTTTTTGCGATTGTCGGCGTCGAAATTCCATTGTCCGCCTTCTGGCTGTTCGCCATCCATCAACCAGCCGAAGCGCTTGCGTATCTTGCGATAGAAAAATTCCATTTTCTGGTGCTTGCCGGCGGTGAAATATTCTGGCAGCTCCGCACGCGGCAGCAAAAAATGCTCGCTTTCGCAGCGTGTCACGCAGGTGTCGACAGGCCATCCAGGCGTTCGTTCGAGCTTTGACAGCTGTTCCTGCAGGCGGTATTCATCGGGCAGCTGGTACTCGACTTCGCTGCTGTCAAATCGCTGCACCAGCGCAGCCAGCAGTTGCGGGAAATCGTCGTAGGTTCCGGTGTCATCCAGCGTCAGGTGTAATACCTGGTGCCCCTGTTGCTGTAATGCTTTTGCAAAGCCGGCCATGGCTGCGAAGAAAGCCGCTATTTTTTGCACGTGGTGACGGGTGTAGTCCGTTTCCTGGCGCATTTCGGCGATGATATACAAGGTGTCGCGGCAGCTTGTTTCGAACCAGCTGTGACGCAGATCGAGCTGGTCGCCCAGCAGCAGCCGCAGTTTGCGAAAGTGTTTGCGCATGATGGAGCGTTACGGGATTGCACGCCGCTTTTCGCGGCGGCGCGGGTCAGTGGTGTTAAAAACAGAACCTGTGCGCCAGGGCTACAGCGCTGCGATCAATGTGCGGCCGATCGTGCGCCAGTGGCACATGGATCCGCATCGATGGCTTGCTTGCGTGTACCGTGCTTCAGATGCGTCCGGTCAGGCTAAGTGTAAATGTGTCGCTGGCGTCTACCGAGGCAGCGCCTTCCTCTTCCTGGAAAATAGTATGCTGGTAACTCGCTCCCACCGAAATCCGCTCGCTGAAGAAATACCGTGAATTAAGTCCGTAGGTATTTTCATCGTTGCCGTTGTTCGGAAACACCAGGCCGATATTACCGCCAACACTCAGGCGTGGCCCGAAATAGTAATCCAGCCCGGCATTCAGGTTGATGACGGTGTTGGCGACGGTGTTTTGGCTGATGCCGAATGCTACGGTTCCCACCGCGCGGTCGGTCTCGGTTGGGTCGACAATACTTTTCAGCGTGAGCAAATAGTTGTCGAGTTTATTGCTGGCACCATCGTCATCAACACGCGAGTAGTTGAGCACGAGGCTGGTCAGGTCGTCGATATAGTGGCCGATACCAAAGCCGTAGCTTTTGCTGTCGGTCTTGATTAATTCTTTGTCTATAGCATCACCATCACTGTAATGCGCTTCGAAAATATATTTTTCGCCGCTGACGTAGCGACCCGAGAGTGCAGCTGAATCGCCGTCGGTGGTGTTACTGCCCTTTTCAATTTCGCGATCCATGTAGCCCAGCGTTACCGAAGATGCCTTGTTCAGGAATGCGGATTCCGCGAAGATGGTTTCGACTGTTTGCACTGGTCGCAAGTATACGGTTGCCATTGCGCCGTAAATGGTTTCCTT
>JBATGO010000370.1:0-5582 GCA_049665845.1 Pseudomonadales bacterium
AAACCTATGTGCCGGCTGACGGCGAAGACAACGACCGCTTTGGCGGCGGTGTTGCGATCGACAATCGCACGGTACTGGTTGGCGCGAACGGCGATGATGATGTCGCATCGGGTGCCGGCGCGTTTTACTTTTTTACTGCCGATTTTATCGAGTTGGAACTTGATCTTGAGGGTGATCTCGGCGAAATTGATTTCAAGCCCAGGATCAGCGGCAGCGCTGTGAGCAGTGTCGCGATAGATTTTGTCGAGGTTTTCGTAACCGGCGACGATGGCACTGGGCTTAACGAGTTCGGCGAGCTGGCAATTGGCCAGAACGCCCCGCAGGATGTTTGCAGTGGCGCGGCTTGCGATAACTTCACTTTCGATACCAGCGACCTGCAGTTCGAAAATGGCATCAACTACACCATCGAGTTTGTAGCGGTCGATACCAATGGCCTGGAAGTTGTGCAGCCAGTCAGCTTCCTGTTTGCCGTGCCCACTGTTGAGCTTTTGCTGGTTAATGCAGGTCTTGATCTTGGCGCTATATCCGTCGGCCCAGTTATTGAGGGGTCGGTCGACACGTCGAGCGGCATCACCGGTGTTGCAGCAAGCCTGCGGATTAGCGGCAGCAATGAATCCGGACTCAACTTTGCCGGCGACGGGCTTATATCCAACGGTGAAGGCACGCTGACGCTGTGCTCCGACACCAGTAGCTGCGACTTTACCTTTGACACATCGACGCTGTCACCAGGCTTTGAAGCGGGTGTGGATTACACGCTCACCGTCGAAGGTGTGGACAGTGGCTCCAGCGTAGAGAGCAGCATATCGTTCACGTTCAGCGCAGCGCCTGACATTACGCCCGGATCTTTCCTACTCGGCGACCTGGGCTCCCTGTTTGAAGCGCCACTTCTTGAGGGTTCGGCCAGCAGCGCAGCAGGTGTTAGCAGGGTTGAACTGGCGCTGAGTGGTGATGACGGTACAGGGCTGGATCCAACGGGTGCCGCGCTGGTTGCTGCGGGCTCGGGCGTTGCGAATCTGTGTACCGGCAGCAGCTGTGTTGAATGGGAATTTGCCACCAGTTCGATTGCGTTGGCTTCCGGCGTGGCGTACACCGCGGTATTCACGGCGTTTGACATCAATGGTGTGAGCAGCAGTGAGCAGGTCCAGTTCACCTACATCGCGCCGGCTCTTGATCTATCGATTGCAAGTACAGGCGACCTGGGCACGCTGCCCGCGGTTCCATTCAATTCGGGTTCCGCAAGTAACAATTTTGGCGGCTTCACCGAGGTACGGGTCGAAATATCCGGTAGCGATGAGACCGTACTCGATGCAACCGGCACAGCGCTGGTGCCCGATGTCGGCTCCGGCTCAGGATCTATCGAAATCTGCAGCGGCAGTGGCTGTGAGGCATTTGATGTTGATCTTGCTGCGCTGGCCTTCCAGCCCGGCGTCGAATACACGGTACTGGTGCAGGGCTTCTCGGAGCTTGAGGGGCTGGGTTCGTTCGATGCGAGTGAGTCCTACAGCTTTACGCTGGCCGCATCGGGGCTCACTTTCCTCGAGCTTTTCGTTAGCTCCAACAGCATCGTGCAGGGCGGGGAAGTGCGTCTCACTTCGCTATTCAGTTTGCCGCAGCTGCCGGGTGCGGACTTGAGCGGTACGCCGCTGGCGCTTTCGATAACATCGCCCTCGGCGGCTGTTACACAAATACCGCTCGCCACCGATAGCGGCGGCCTGGCTGTAGTGCCCGCGCTTGGTAACGGAAATGAAATCACCTTTGCCGAGAAAGGCGTCTGGCAGCTGCAGTTAACTTACGCCGGGTCTTCGGTTCTGCTGCCGGCCGATTCGCCAGTAGAAAACATCCTGGTAACAGGCCCTGCAGGTAAAGCCGGCTATGCCGTGCTGGTACAGGGTCGCGCGCCCGGGGGTGTCGGAGAGGCGTCGTATGCCAGGACAACCCAGCGTGTTTACGACGCACTGAAGCTGCGCAACTTCGACGATGCGGATATCTACTATTTCAATTATGACGATACCCTGCCGGGCGTTGATATCGACCCCGATGCTGTCGGTAAAGCCGGCCTGCAGAATATTTTCACTGATACCACGGCAAACACCAGTCTATCCTGGAAGATGAATAATGAGCCCGCGCCGCTTTATGTGGTGATGGTCGACCACGGCAATATCGAGAATGGCGCCAGTGAATTCCTGTTCGACAACGAACTCGATAATCCCGATGGTTTGACAAAGGTCAGCGTCAAGCCAATTGAGCTGTCGTTCTGGCTGCGCCTGCTCGAAAACCAGTTATCGCCAGCGGCGGCGCTTGAGCCCAGGGTCATCGTTAACGGCTTCTGTTACTCGGGCGGATTTATTTCTGCGTTGAGCGGCGTAAATGGCACGCTGTTGCCTACGCCGCGTGTGCTTGTCACGTCCGCAGATCCGTTTGAGCTGTCCTACAAAGGCCCGGTCGAGGAAGACGGCATCCGCTCCGGCGAATTCTTCATCGAGGAATTTTTCAAGGCGATGGCACGCGGTGAAGATTTACGCAGCGGCTTCGTCGCGGCAACCGAGATTACCGAGCGCTTTACGTTGCGTGACGACGCCAATGCCTTCGACCTGGCAACGCTTGACCATGCGGTACAACACCCGCAGCTCGACGACAACAACGACGGCCTCAGCAGCAACGTGATCAATACCGCTACCAGCGATCCGGCTTTCGATGGTGTCTATGCGGCATCGGTATTCCTCGGTACATCCACGCCGCTGGCGATTAACCAGCCGGAGTTGCCGGAAGTCGTCGCCGTTACCGATACGACTTTCCTCGATGTTACCCCCGGCGATAACACGGTCCAGTTAACGCTGCGCCCCGAGAGTCTCAATCCCAACCAGCGTGCCTATGTCGACATTCGCGTGCCAGGTACCGTGTTGCCGGGCGGCGATCTTTCCGGCAGCGGTATTACCGAGCAGGAAGAAGTGGATTCAACCCGCGTGGCACTTTTTGAGCCGGGTACCAATGGCTGTCCGGTTGATCAGTACTGTCGCGCGCAGGGCGGTTTTGACAGCAGCGGCCGCTACGATATTTTCTACTATCTCGAAGACATCGATACCGGTGTTGTAACCCCGGCAACGCGCTCTATTGTTTACAAGAATGATCCGTCAAATACAGCACCTGCATCGTTTGAACTGATATCGCCTGCAAATGGTGCTGTCACAACGGTCAATGCAGCAATATTCCTGTGGCAGGCGAGTGTGGACCCGGATGGCGACCGTTTCAGCTATTCGGTAGTGCTGTGTGAAGACGCTGCGCTGACGGTCAATTGCCGCGCGCAGCAGGAGCTGCGAGCGCCTGCAACCAAGTTTGTCGGGCTGAAAGACGGCGTGGATTATTACTGGCGTGCGGCAGCAATCGATAATTTCGGTGCGATTACCAACTCCACCAGCATCTTTACTTTCCGCGTCGCGCTTGAAACCAACAGTATCATCGGTGTCGTCGAAGGGCTGGTGCAGTCAAACCTGGATTTCTCGCTGCTGAGTAATTTTTCGGTGCAGCGCGTTGATGCCGGTATTCCGCAGGAATTTGTCAGCGCACAAACCGCCGCTGGCGATGGCGTTTACCTGTTGCTTACCTTGTTTGGTGCGGCGCAGATACAGGCCGAGGCGCCGGATTTCGCAACCAATCTGGCGAGCGTTACAGTGCCGCCACCGTGTACCAGTGCTTCGCTTGCCGCCGGCGCCTGTGAACCGCAGTCGGTGCAGTATGATTTTGTCATGGCGAGCACTGTTGCCACACCGCCGCCGCCCACCGACCAGGATTACGATGGCGACGGCATATCCGATGCAGCCGACACCGATGATGACAACGATGGCTTGCCCGATGTTTTCGAGGCGAATTATATTTTCCTCGACAGCAAATATGCTCCCGATGCCGGTTTTGATTTTGATAACGATGGATTGACCAACCTTGAAGAATTCGAGCAGGGCAGTGCGCTGGATGAGGCGGAGTTGGCGCCTGTCAACGAAAATGTACCGCTGCCTTTGTGGTTCGCCTGGGCGATGTTCGCGCTGCTCGGTGCAATAGGCATACGGGCGCGGGTATATGCTGCAAAGTCGATAACACTATCGAACGATGTTGCTGGTGCCGGATTTGGTCAGGCAATTAACCACGGGCTGCGTAAAGGCCCGGGAGTCCAATAGTGATGAATTTTATCGAGGTATGCAGGCGCGTGCGATGGACGTTGGGTCTTAGCGCATTACTGCTTTTGCCATTTACTGCCAGCGCAGGGATGATTTCCCTGACCGGTGCGGATTTACTCACCCAGGGTGGTGTCAGTTTTCCGAATGGGCTGCCTGTTCCCAGCGAGTTCAACCCTCAGGCGATTGCATTTGGCGATAGCGCTGCCAACAACGAGGTGTTGGTGCGCTGGGATATTCTTGCTGCAGGCTCGATCGCTTTTACCGACCCTGCCGCCACTATTACGCTGAATGGAAACGTTACGCGCATATCCGAAGACTTCGATTTTTCGGTCGGTCTTTGGGATGGCACGAACCTCGTAGGCGTGATTCCTGTGACGGATGGTGCAGCCGCCTATGGCATTACGCAATCGACTTCAGATGGAATTACGAACCTTGAAGCGGGATACAGCCCTATACCCAGCAACGAAGCGTTGTTGGCGCTGGGTGAATCAGCAGATTTTGAGCTTGAATGGTCGCTCGGAGCGCTGTTTGATACGTCAGTAACCCTGTCTACGGGTTCGCTGACCAATACATGGACAGCGCAGAGCTTTTTTGATCGCACGCAGGACCTGTCGATATTAATCAGCAAGCAGTCGGCTGTTGAGGCGTTGCAGATCAATTCGCTGAGCATCAGCTCGGCGTTGATCAATGATACTGTCGTCCAGGTGCCTGAGCCTGCATCCCTGCTGCTGTTACTGGCGGGTTTTCTGGCAGCGATTTGTTGCGGCAGCATCAGTCGCGGAAACTATAATTAACTTTATAATAAGTATATAAGCATATGAATATTATATATAAATACAATAGATAGTGACCTTTCGTGCCTGGCCTGGTCAATCGGCATTAAGACAGGCTGTGTCCGGGCGTAGGATAATCTGCGCAATCTAGTGATTTTTCGCATACCTCTTCCGCGCGGCGGCGCTTTTAATTATCCGCTGTCAGAGCGCCTGATTGTAGTTACTGCTCCTTACTGAACGGAGGTCACACAATGATACAAGTTGATCAGCTTTCGCTTTTCGCGCGAATACTGCTGGCGGTTCGCTCGCTATTTCTTGTTTTTCTCATCCTGATTGTGCCGAATGTTCACGCCTTTCAATACGAGGAGTTTGACGATAACCAGATTCCCGCGACTGATTGGGATCAGCAGGATCGTGCGGCGATACAGGCAGGTTCGGGAAGCTACGCAATCTGGAGTACGCAAGCGGACCCGCTAAACCTCGGTGGCTATCTATATCGAATCGAATCGAATCGGATGCTTCATGTAATCCGGCGCTATATCCACATCGGTTATCGTTGGAGCGAATAGTAACCTTAAGGGTGATGCTGCCCATGGAATATTAAGAGTATTGCAGCGCGAATTTTGATGCGAAAAATGAT
>JBATGO010000371.1:0-2226 GCA_049665845.1 Pseudomonadales bacterium
CTGGCGGTGGGCGCATCCTCGGCGCCGTTGATGGTGACCGTCACCAGCTGGGTGGAACCGTCGCTCGCAGTAAAGGTAGTGCTGTCGCTTAACGTATCGCCGGTATCGAGTGACTGGATCGCAGCCAATGTATTGTTGAGCGTGTAGGTCCAGCTGTTGCCGGCCATGGCGAAGGTGCCGTAGCCATTGTCGCCGGCAACGGCGGCGACATTGTTGTAGCTGACCGGGTTGTCGCTGGCGTCGACATCGCTAATGGTCAGCACATTGCCAATCGCGCCGCCGTCTTCGACAGTGATGCCGCTGTTGGTACCGCCCTGTACCGGCGCATCTTCGGCGCCGTTGATAGTGACGGTGACGATCTGGGTAGAGCCATCCGACGCAGTAAAGGTAAAGGTGTCGGTGGCTGACTCGCCGGCATCGAGTGCCTGCACGGCCGGGAGGGCATTGTTGAGTGTATAGGTCCAGGTATTGCCGGCCAGCGCAAAGGTGCCATAGCCGTTATCGCCGGCAATGGTGGCCTGGTTGTTGTAGCTAACAGGGTTGTCGCTGGTATCGGCATCAGTAATCGTTAAAGTATCACTGGCGATAAGCGTGCCGTCTTCGGCGACGGTGCCGATAATGCCACCACCTTGCAACGGCGCGTCTTCGGCGCCGTTAATCGTAATGACGATGTTGTGGGTCGAGCCATCGGCAGTGGTCACGGTGAGGGTATCGGTCACCCACTCCGTGACATCAAGGCTTTGTATCGCGCTTTGCGTATTGTCGGCGCTGTAACTCCAGTTACCGGCGGTATCAATGACCAGGTCACCGTAGGTGCCGACAATGGTACCGGCGACAAAGCTCGACTCACCCACATCCGGGTCGGTGATGGTCAGCGCGTTGTTTACTTCCAGCAGCGTATCGGCGTCGGGGTCGATGTCTTCGGTGACGCTGCCGGTACTGATGCCACCGATCAACGGTGCGTCGTTGGTGTTGTTGACGGTGATCGTAAAGGTGTCGGTAATGTTGCTGGTGCCATCGTCTGCGATCACGTCGATAGCCACACTGCCCACATCGGCGTTTAGCGGCGTGCCGCTAAAGGTGCGGGTCAGCGGGTCAAAGCTGAGCCAGCCGGGCAGGGCGCCGCCGCCGGACAAGGTGGCGGTATAGGCCAGTGTGTCACTGGTATCGACATCGGCAAAGGTGTTGGCGTTAAAGGTAAAGGTAAACGGGCTGTCTTCGGTGGCAGTTTGGTCGGCCATCGCATTGTCGAGGGTCGGCGCATCCTCGGCACCGTCGATGGTGACGGTAACGAGCTGGGTACTGCCATCGGTGGCGATAAAAGTGTAGGTATCGGTTAGCGACTCGGTAACATCAAGGGCCTGCACCGCCGTATGGGCGTTGTTGAGCGTGTAGGTCCAGGTATTGCCGCTCATGGCGAAGGTGCCGTAGCCGTTATTGCCGGCGGTGGTCGCCACGTTGTTGTAGCTGACCGGGTTGTCGTTGTTGTCAACGTCGGTAATGCTCAGCGTACCGCCATCGACCAGTGTGCCGTCCTCGGCCACAGTGCCCAGGATGTCACCACCTTGCAGCGGCGCATCCTCGGCGCCGTTGATGGTGATGGTAACGGTGCGCATCGATCCGTCGGTGGCGGTAATGGTGTAGGTATCGGTCAACGACTCGGTGACATCGAGCGCTTGCACATCGGTATTGGCGTTGTTGAGTGTGTAGGTCCAGGTATTACCGGACATCGCAAAGGTGCCGTAGCCGTTATCGCCGGCGGTGGTTGCCACGTTGTTGTAGCTGACCGGGTTATCGCTGGTGTCGGCATCGCTGATGGTCAGGGTATTACTGGCGACCAGGGTGCCGTCCTCGGCGACGGTGCCACTGTTGATGCCGCCCTGTACCGGCGCATCCTCGGCGCCGTTAATCGTAATCACCACATCGTGGGTGGTGCCGTCAAAGGTGGTGACGGTGAGTGTATCGGTGATGCTCTCGGTGACATCGAGGCCCTGGATCGCTGCTTGCACGGTGTTAGCGCTGTAGGTCCAGTTACCGAGTGTGTCGATCACGAGGTCGCCGTAGGTACCGACAATGGTGCCGGCAACAAAGCTCGACTCGCCCGCGTCGGGGTCGGCAATGGTGAGTGCGCCGGCGGTCTCGAGCAGTAGATCGGCATCGGGGTCGACGTCCTCGGTCACCGCACCTGCGCTATCGCCGCCAATCAGCGGGGCATCGTTGGTACCA
>JBATGO010000372.1:0-1767 GCA_049665845.1 Pseudomonadales bacterium
CGCTGATACAGCCACCGGAACGTCCTTCGGAGCCATTCAGCCCCAATCGCCCCGGTATTATTTTCTTCGGAGTGGTGCTTGCTGTGGGCTTTGGAATAGGCGGGGCGCTGCTGCGTGAACTGGTCGACGGCAGTATTTACGGGGTTCGTACGGTGGGCGAAATTGCGGGCGCACCACCGCTGGTATCTATCGGCTATATGGAATCCGAGGCAGAGGCGCGGCAGCACAACTTTAAGCGGCTGCTAATGCTTCTGGCTATCGTGTTGGCGATAGCGCTGTTTTTCATGTTGTTCCATCTTTTTGTAAAACCACTCGATGTAACCTGGTACATACTCATGCGCCGGTTCGGCCTGGCTTAGGGGAGTATCAGATATGGAGCGCATCCAGCAAGCCATAGAAAAGGCGCGCAAGCAGAGGGAGAGTGGTTCGGGCAGCAGTCTTGAGCGCGGCGCGGGCAACTCTTTGACCGAAGACGCTACCCGTGCTGAAGATTTGGTCGATACGTTTTCAAACGATAATGCCGAGGCCAAGAACCCGGAAACAATTGCACCACAAACCAGGGGCGAGAAGCTGGAACAAAGAGAGCGGGCAAATATTGCCAGCGGGGAAGTTGGCAGCTCGATACGCATAAAGTATTCCAGAACGCGTACCATATCGCTCAGCGAAAAAGAGTTAAAGGAGCGATTTATATTTGCAGGTTTCGCGCATGACAAGCGCGCGGAGCCCTATAGGCAGTTGCGTAGCCAGATACTGCCGCTGTTCCGTCAAAACAACTGGCGCACCCTGGCAGTCACCAGCCCCAACAAGGAGAGCGGTTCAACACTGACCGCGATCAACCTGGCCGTAAGCCTTTCGCTTGAGGCGAACCAGACCGTATTGTTGGTTGACCTGAATCTTAGGTCTCCCGGCGTTGCCGATAGCTTCGGATTTGGCGAACTGGAAGCCGGTATCGTCGATTGTATCCGTGGCGACTGCGGTGTAGAGGATGCCCTGTTGAACCCCGGTTTTGAACGGCTGGTTGTCTTGCCGGGTAAGCCGCATTCGGCATTCACATCAGAGATACTCAGTTCGCCGGAAATGAGATCGTTAAAGCGGGAGCTCGAAACCCGTTACCCATCGAGAATTATTATTTTCGACCTGCCACCGGTTCTGGATAACGACGATGCGCTGGTTTTTGCGCCCGAATGTGATGCCACACTTATGGTTATTGAAGAGGGCGGCACCAAGAAACAGGAACTGGAGCGTGCCTACGAATTGCTGGCGGGTTCGAATGTGATTGGATCGGTGCTGAACAAAGTCAGGTATCTATCCTAGTGCTGCCTGTCCGGCAAGCCATGGCGTATAAATAACGCGAAACACTCAGCCGGTTGTAGCTATGTATCTCGAGCATTTTGGATTGAAAGAAAAACCGTTCAGCCTGATTCCGGATCCGAGGTTCCTGCATTTTTCCGACAAGCACAAAGCCGCTTACAGCATGCTCGAGTATGGCCTGCACGAACAGACAGGCATAACGGTAATTACTGGCGAAGTGGGGAGTGGTAAAACCACGCTACTCAGGCATCTGTTGGCCCAGGTAGACCAGGAAGCGCTGACCATTGGTCTTATCAATAATACCCACACCGGGTTGGGTGACCTGACCCAGTGGATTGCGCTGGCATTTAATCTGCCTCATGAAGGAAAGGATAAAGTCACCCTGTTCCGGGAGATTCAGGAGTATTTGATTGGTGAGTGGGGCAAGGGCAAACGCGCCGTACTGATTGTTGATGA
>JBATGO010000373.1:0-1754 GCA_049665845.1 Pseudomonadales bacterium
GCGCACAATGTTGTGGATAATATTTGTGCTTGCGATATTGCATATTGCGCAATTTTCGGCGGCATTTATTATCAACGACTTCGATGTATACAAGCGCATTGCGATGTTCGATTTTGATTATGAAAAAAATGTTCCTTCCCTGTATTCAGCGCTCGCGATACTGTTGTGTGCAATGATCCTGTGGTGTATCGCGGTGTTCAAGCAACGCGAGGACGCCAGCTTTAAAAATCACTGGCTGTTTCTTGCCATTGTTTTTACTTACCTTGGCGTCGACGAAGCGCTTGCACTGCATGAAGAGGTAGGTGATCTTGTTGAGGATCTTGATCTTTTCGACGCTGACGGGTTTCTGTTTTTCGCCTGGGTCGTGCCCTACAGTATCCTGATGCTGCTATTCATCATCTCCTACGCCCGATTTGTTTTCTCCCTGCCTCGCCAGACTATGCTGCTGTTTATTTTTTCGGGTGGCCTGTTCCTCACCGGCGCGTTCGGCTTTGAAGTGTTCAGTGCGCGCCAGGCCGACTTCAAAGGCTTCGACACAGTTGCATACCATGTGCTTTATACTTTCGAGGAGTTATGCGAAATGATAGGTATTGCAATGTTTTGTTTTGCGCTGCTTGGCTATATAAAGAACGAACTCGGCGATATTCATTTTTCACTCGGCAGCAAGGCGAAGTTTCCCGATTAGTATCTTTCCAGCTGGCTGGTGTCACCGTATCGAGGCCTGTGCATGATGCCCTTTTTACCGCGCTGTGAAGGGTAGCTGCCCCAGCGGCCTTTTTTCACAATTTTCTTCCCGATACTTGCCATCTGCAGCCACTACTGTTTAAATATACAGTAAGTAGCCGGCGAGCAATTGTTCAATATTTATTCTTTTGCGGTTTTCTCCCTGCTGCGAGTCACAGGTATTTGCAAGATTCAGGTAACAACATTGTGTATGCAGCGCTGTCTGCCGGGCCAGGGATAAGCCCAGGGAGCCGCAGCCATCGCTACTGCACAACACTGAAAACACAGGCTGAAAACATAGCAAGTACCGGTGCATAACAACCCTGCAATACAGGCTCAACTCACTGCGCCATGCGTAACGCCATGGCAACCGAGGACAAAAAAATGGACGACAACCGTAAGAAAGCACTAGACGCCGCTGTTTCGCAAATCGAGCGCCAGTTCGGCAAAGGCACCATCATGCGCATGGGTGATGACCATCGCGAAGCTATTCCGTCAATCTCCACCGGTTCGCTCGGGCTCGATATCGCGCTCGGCATTGGCGGGCTGCCCAAGGGTCGGGTGGTCGAAATCTACGGCCCGGAGTCCTCGGGCAAAACCACCCTCACGCTGCAGGTAGTCGCCGAATGCCAGAAGGCCGGGGGCACTGCAGCCTTTATCGATGCCGAGCACGCGCTTGACCCGAACTACGCCGAGAAACTGGGCGTCGACGTCGACAACCTGCTGGTTTCGCAGCCCGATACCGGCGAGCAGGCACTGGAAGTGGCCGACATGCTGGTGCGTTCGGGTGCGGTCGACGTGATCATCATCGACTCCGTCGCAGCGCTGACTCCCAAGGCCGAAATCGAGGGCGAGATGGGCGACCACCACGTCGGCCTGCAGGCCAGGTTGATGTCGCAGGCGTTGCGCAAGATCACCGGTAACATCAAGCGTTCAAACACGCTGGTGATTTTCATTAACCAGATCCGTATGAAAATCGGTGTCATGTTCGGCAATCCGGAAACAACCACGGGCGGTAATGCGCTTAAATT
>JBATGO010000374.1:0-4177 GCA_049665845.1 Pseudomonadales bacterium
GAGAAATGGCGAGAAAATTACCAGCCGCTCGAACAATACCCGCCTTCTGAAACCGTTGTGCAGGCCGACTGGCCGATCGAGCTTGAGGAAGACGATTTAAAAGCGCTGCTGGCACGCAAACACGAGCTCAGTGTTTACATGGTTGCCATTACTGCGAACAAACGCTGAGGTCTGGTTGCCCGGTTCTCCTGCCTCGCTATATAGCTTTCCGCGCCTGTTTCTCAGCGCGCGTCAGCGTCCACAGCCCCGTGTACTTGTTAAAATTATTCTGCGCGTAGGTCATTGCCATCAAAAACCCGACCGGTCCATCCAGAAAACCAAGCCGCACCACATAAATTTGGAAAAAGGTCCAGCAAGACCTGAGCAGTGCCAATGCCAAACTGTTACAGCGCTTGCCCTTGCGGTAGTACTTTTGCGCGCCAAGCCAGGCGTAGTCAATATTCTTTTGCAGAGCATGGCCGTAGTCGCGATGGCTGTGGTGCAGTAATCTGCCGCGCGCGGTAATCACAACGCCCGGCGCAGGCACCAGCTCTTCGTGTACCTCTGCATCGGTAAACATCGCACCATCGCGCCACACCAAACGCAACGGCGCCCTCGCGCTGCGGCCGTGGTCCAATAACTTCCCGTAAGCGACGACGCCCCAGGGCAGCTTCACTGCACTCACATTGCCGCGATCGCGCGCCAGGAAATCCGCCAACCACGCTTTAAGCGTTACATCAAGCGCCTCATCGGCATCGATAGACAGCAACCAGTCGCCGCTGGCTTTCTCGAGCGCCCGCTGTTTCTGCACGCCGAATCCCGGCCAGTCAGTGCTGTACACCTTGTCGGTGTATTCGCGCACAATGTCCAGCGTCGCGTCGGTGCTTCCGCTGTCCAGCACAATAATTTCGTCGGCCAGGTCCTTCACCGACTCAAGGCAGCGGCGCACGCGATCAGCTTCGTTCCTGGTTATCAACGTTACCGACAAGCGATATTTTTTTTGCATGTCTTTTCCCGAATTATTACTGCCAGATTTGCAACCAGGCTAGCAGCCAGTTTAGCCGCCAAGCTGCCTGCGCATTTTCAAATTACGCCACAGGTTGCGTGGCTTGCGATCCTGCCAGCCCGCGTCGAGCATCGATTGCGCCGCTTCGAATACACGTGCCGAAGATTTACCATCGAGAAATGGCGTGATCGAAGCGCCATACGCCTCGATCGCAGCACGCAACGCAGGCCCTGCGTCGAGTGCAGTTTCTATGGCTGATTCCAGCTCTACAGCATCATCGATATTCAGCATGCTCGGTTGCGGGTTGCGATTGCGATGGGTAACCACCGGCTTTTTCAGCAACAGGAATTCTTGCAGGATTGAAGAGTTATCACAAACCAATACATCGGCGCTGCAAAGCAACTCGATAATACGCTCGGGGCCACAGTACTCTGCATCCAACGCATCCAGTTCCTGGTAGCGCGCCACGGTCCCGGCAGCCATTTTCGGGTGCAGGGTCAGCGACCAGCGCCAGCGGCCCGTCTGCACCAGCCGCTTGATTTCGTCAAACAGCACTTCCGCACTGGATAATCTGGGTGTAAACGTGGACGCAAACATAATGTGCGGACGCGGGTCGATGCGCGAGACGGGCTCGCTCGCAGCTTCGAACAGGGCATCGAGTTTAATCCAGCCTGTCTCCACAACTCTGAAGTAGCCGCGCTGCTCAGCCAACGGTTGCAGCATGGCTGTACGGCCAGGGCCTTCGGTGCAATACAGGTCGAACAGCCCGCGCTCGGGGTAAGTGCCGCCGCGCTTGTCTTCGTTGATGCCGTGAAACACCTCTACTTTCAGGCCCGGTATAAAACCGGGCACGCGATCACCGGGCACAAATACGGCTTGTGGCTGGTAGGTAACTGCTGCATCAACGCTGTGTAAACGCTGCTCTTCGGCTGCAAGCAGGTTCGCATCGGCTTCGCCACCGGCAAGCAGCCAGCGTACTTCGCCGCCGCGCGCAAGAATCTCGCGCTGCAGTGGCCGCAAAATTGCGAAAGCGTAATCGTGTTCTACGTAGAATAACGCGCGCATGACTGTAATGTCCGCCGCATCGAAGCGGCGACCTTTGAAAACTTCTGGCAAATTAAGCCACATCTGCCACTAAAATGCTGGCCGACAAAATGCGACACTGTCACCTCCGGTGATCGTTTTCGACACTGCTAACACTGCAACCATCACAGACAATGGGACTTTTCCAAACACATTGGCTATTCCAGGTGCATTGGATCTTCCAGATATATTGGCTGTTCCAAACACTGTGGCTTACACAAGCGCAGCAGCGTTTACAAAAACGATGAAAATTCTGGTTTATAGCGATTTCCGCAAACTCAGCCACAGCGTCCGGCCTGAGCTGGAAGTTTTTCTGCGCCTCGCCGGCATGGGTCACCAGCTCACGGTTTGTTCATCCACCTTTGAGGACACCAGCGTATTCGAGCAGGCCGGCGTGCGTACGGTAGCGACCGGCCAGCGTCACAAGATAAGTCCCCGCGCCATTCGCCTGCTACACAAGCTACTAAAAGATGAACGCCACGATATCGTCTATGCCACCAACTCAAAGAGCATTCCCACCGCGGCCTTTGCCTGCATTGGAATAGCCGCCAAGCTGGTCGCCTACCGCGGCACCACGCGTGGCCTCAAGCGTCGCGACCCGACCTCGTTTCTTACCGTATTGCACCCTCGCGTAGATGCAGTCATTTGCGTGGCGCGCTCGGTGCAGGACGCGGTACAACAAAAAATCCTGCGCAAGCGGGTACAGCTGGCCACGATATTCAAGGGTCATGACCTCGCCTGGTACCAGGCACCCCCTGCAGATCTTCAGCAGCTTGGTATACCCGAAAAGGCGTTTGTTGCCGTAGCCGCAGCGCGATTTCGGCCGAGCAAAGGCCTGGATGTGCTGATAGCAGCCACGCAATACCTGGCAGAACTGCCTGACCTGCACTTGCTGGTGGTCGGCAGTGGCACAGATGCCCCGGTTTACCGGCAAGCTGTTCAAAAGAGCCCGATGCGCGAGCGCATTCATTGCGTAGGGTTTCGAAGCGACGCGCCGGCCCTGATTGCTGCCAGCCAGGTGCTGGTGCAGGCTTCGGTAGATGGCGAGGGCCTGCCGCGCTCGATTCTTGAAGGGCTGGCCTACGGTGTGCCGGCGATCTCGACCGCTGCCGGCGGTGCGAAAGAGGTCCTTGAGGAGGGACACACCGGGTTTATTGTGCCGGTGCGAGACCCGCAGGCTATTGCCGCCCGCCTTCGCGAAATGTACAAGGCGCGCGAGCGACTGGCCGCGATGGCCGCCGACTGCCGCGCAGCGATTCGGGGGCCGCTGTCCTGCGACGCAAGCGCCCGGGCCTACGAGGCCTTTTTCATGCAACTAATCCAGCAGGAGTGAACCCACGGGAACAAAGCAAGAATTGACAGCAATTTGACTGAACAGCAGAACTTTCAGACGCTAGAATGCGTTTGGTATCCGGCACTCTCCAGCAGCATTCCCAGCGCGTCGCTCCGCGAACAGCCTGATGAATCGCAGAGTGCACAACCTACAGCGATTTGGCGAGCTTTTGCCCACATCCATCATCATCGCGCCCAGCTTTGCCGAACTGCAGAGCGACCTCGTCAATATCGATGCGATCTTTGTCGCCGCGGAAGACGTGCTCTACGATGTCCGCAATACCATTAAGAAAATCGATCTGGGCGGGTACACACTGGCGGTTAAATCCTTTCGCAAACCGCGCTGGCCGCAATCACTCATCTATGCGCGCTGGCGTGCGTCGAAAGCCGAACGCTCGTATAGAAATGCACTCGCGCTGATCGATCGCGGAATCACCACGCCGGAACCTGTTGCCTTTATTCAAACCATTACACACGGCAAACTCACTCGCAGCTATTACATCGCGCGCTATTTTCCGCACGAAAGCTCGCTCGCACCATTGCTGCAAAAGGCCGCTGATACCAGCCTTCCCAACGGGGACCGCAGCGCGGCGTGCGCCGATTTGCAGGCCTTTGTAGAGTTCACTTACCAGATGCACGAAGCCGGCGCCCTGCACTTCGACCACAATGCAGGAAACACGCTTGTGTCTCGTCATGGCAATGGCAATGGCAATGGCAATGGCAATGGCAATGGCAATGGCAATGGCAAGAATAATTTTCGTATCAGTTTTGCGATCA
>JBATGO010000375.1:0-2515 GCA_049665845.1 Pseudomonadales bacterium
GGTGCCTGCCTGGGCTGTTCAGAAAAAACTGCCATTCACCTGTTTACTTCCACCGTCGAGGCGTTGATGCGACCGCGGGTCAAGGCGCATGTGGCCTACCTCAATGAATTAATCGGCAAGCTTGAACAGCATATTCAGCTCGAACTGGTAGAGGAGGTCAATGTCAGCGACACCGGCGCGCTGGCAAAAATCCTTGCTGCAAACGACGATCATGAACTGACGTTGTCGGATATCGCCCGTGAAATGGAACGGGAAAGTGGCGGCCAGCCGATCGACCCGGCCTGGCTGAAGCGCGTAACCGGCGTGCTGGCAAAGCTCAAGGATCTCAGGGGGCGCTATGCGGATAGCAGCAGTAGCTTGGGTGGCAATGGCGAAGGTGGCGGCAGGGGCAGGTCGAGTATGGGTATGCTCAATGCCACCGGCTGTACTTCGGTATGGGGCAGTACCTATCCGTTCAATCCCTATCCCTTTCCCTGGTCCAACCACCTGTTCCAGGACAGCGCCTCCCTCGCCATGGGCGTGTTCGAGGGCCACATGGTAAAAATGGCGGAAGGATTCAAGGCGATTCGCAGTGCGGAACTGGAGCTGGCCGGGCAGTACCGCGAAGCCGAGCATGAGGCGTTCTTTGCCCGCTTTAACTGGCAACAGTTTAGCGACGAGGAATTCCATCTTTGTCCGCCGGTGGTAGCGGTCGGTGGCGATGGTGCCATGTACGACATTGGTTTCCAGAACCTGTCGCGGGCGATGATGTCGGGCAAGCCGATCAAATTCCTGGTCGTCGATACGCAGGTTTATTCCAATACCGGTGGCCAGGCTTGTACCTCCGGTTTCATGGGCCAGGTATCGGACATGGCCCAGTTCGGCGAGGTCAACCAGGGCAAGCAGGAAATACGCAAGGAGATCGGCCTGGTCGCCATGGCGCACCGCAGCACCTATGTCATGCAGAGCACTATCGCGCACGCCAATCATATGATCGAGGGATTTATCGAAGGCTTGCGCGCAAAGCGGCCGGCCCTGTTCAACCTCTACACCGCCTGCCAGCCCGAACACGGTATTGCCGACGATATGGGTCACCAGCAGGCGAAGCTGGCAGTCGAATCGCGTGCGTACCCGCTGTTTCGCTACGATCCGGACAAGGGAAAAACACCCGCTGAATGTTTTGAGCTGGAAGGCAATCCCTCGCTCTACGATGACTGGCCCGCTTACACGCTTGCTTACACCGAAGGCGGCCGCGAGAAGAACCTGCAACTGCCAATGACCTTCGCCGACTTCGCAATGACCGAAGCGCGCTTTCGCAAACACTTCCGCACTGCTGCACCGGATACCTGGCATGAAAACATGTTGCCACTGGCAGAGTTTATCGAGCTTCAGGCCGATGATCGCGAAGGCAAGTTTCCCTATATCTGGACGGTGGACAAGCGCCAGCAGCTAAGCCGCCTGCTGGTCAGCAAAACGATGGTGGCCTCCACCGAGGAGCGCCGGGATTTCTGGCTGATGCTGAAGGCGATCGCCGGGGTTGTGCCGCGCGATACGGACAGCGCCGAAGATAAGGAAGAAAAAATCCGGCGCGATGTGATTCGCAATATCGCCAGCGGATTGTTCAGGCTTGCGAAAGATGGCGATGTTAATGCCGAAGCGGGTCTTGTGGCGGATCCCGGCGCAGGCGATACGATTGCCAGCAGCGGCAGTACGAGCGGAGCGGGCGCAGGAAACGCAGATTACATGGCGGCGTGGATCGACAGTGATGACTGCACTGCCTGCGACGAGTGCATCAATCTTAACCCGGACATGTTCGCCTACAACAACGCGAAAAAAGCCTACATCAAGGATCCCCTGGCTGGACCCTACAAGGACCTGGTCAAGGCAGCAGAGAAATGCACCGCGCAGGTTATTCATCCGGGCTTGCCCAAAGAACGCGGCGAAAAAGATATCGACAAGTGGATCGCCCGGGCGGCGAAGTACAACTGATGCCCGGCGCGGATTCGCAGCTCGGCAGTTTTGCCCACGGGATTTTCCCACCCGAGGCTAAAGACGACACCAAAGGCCTGGCAATCCGGCAGTTCCCGTTTGCGCCGGTGATGATGATTCCGCTGCTGCAACATATTGGCAAGCCGGCAATCCCGGTTGTGCGCGAAGGTCAGGAAGTGGCAAGGGGGCAGTTGCTTGCCGAGCCGGACGGTTTTCTCTCGGTGGCCATGCATGCACCGGCGTCCGGACTTATCCAGCGTATTGCGCTGATGCCCAGTATCAGTGGCAAGATGGTGCAGGGGATATTTCTCAAGCCGTTTCCCGGTTCCAGCCAGGAGGTGAGTGAGGGTGAGCCCTGCGACCTCGCCTGCGCTACTGTCGAGGAAATCCTGCTGGCCATCCAGCGCGCCGGCATTGTCGGTCTTGGCGGCGCCGCGTTTCCCACCCATGTGAAACTCAAGGTACCCGATGACAAGCACATCGACACCCTGCTGATCAACGGTGTGGAATGCGAGCCTTACCTGACCACCGACCATCGGGTCATGCT
>JBATGO010000376.1:0-1806 GCA_049665845.1 Pseudomonadales bacterium
CAGTTCTGGCGACCGACCCTATCATCATGTTGACTGGCCCCGGCCCTGCGGCGCAAAAATGCCTCGACCGCGCCGGGCTGAAGAAAAGCGATATCGACCTGTGGGAAATCAACGAAGCGTTTGCGTCCGTCGCGCTGCGTTACATGAAAGACCTCGATGTGGACCATGAGATCACCAACGTCTGCGGCGGCGCCATCGCGATGGGCCATCCGCTGGGTGCCACCGGTGCCTGCCTGGTCAGCACCATGCTCGACGAACTGGAGCGTCGCAAGCTCAAGCGCGCGATGATTTCGCTTTGCGTTGGTGGCGGCATGGGCATCTCCACCATCATCGAACGCGCCTGATATCCGGGATTAACTTCGCATTTTGCGGTGCGTATTGCAGGCCGGCAACAGGGGCGAAGAAAAAGCTACCGGGACACACCGAACAAGACACGCTAAACAAGACACACTACACAAGACACCAAGAGACACAGACATGAGCGCATTCAAGTACGATAAAGATGCCGACGGCATTGTTACGATCACCATGGATATGAAAGGGCCGGTTAATTCGATGAGCGATGAATATTTGCCGGCGCTGGTGGAAAGCACTACGAAACTCACGGCTGAAAAAGGCCTTGCCGGTGTTGTTATCGCGTCTGCCAAGAAAACCTTTTTTGCCGGCGCCGACCTGCAGCGCATGATGACACTCAAGCCCTCCGATGCCGAGGCGCTGTTCAGCGAGGTCGAAGCGATCAAGGCTGAATTTCGCAAGCTGGAAAAACTGCCCGTACCGGTGGTTGCGGCCATCAACGGCGCGGCGCTGGGAGGCGGCTTCGAGATCTGCCTCGCCTGTAATCATCGCATCGCCTGGAACCATAAATCGGTGCAACTTGGCTTGCCCGAAGTAGGACTCGGGCTGTTGCCCGGCGGTGGCGGCGTGGTGCGCATGACCAATTTACTTGGCGTGGAAAAAGCCCTGCCGTTCCTGCTCGAGGGCAAGAAGCTCACGCCGGAAAAAGCTTTGCAGGCGGGCCTGATCCATGAAACCGCGGAAAAAGTTGAAGACCTCGTACCCAAGGCCAAGGCCTGGATACTTGCCAACAAGGGCGACCAGGCGGCAGCAACCCAGCCCTGGGACGCAAAAGATTTTCGTATTCCGGGCGGCATGATTAATGCACCCAAAAATGCACAGCTGGCAGCGGTGGCTCCGGCGATGCTGTTCAAGCAAACGCGCGGGCTATTACCCGCTCCTGCGAAGATCCTGGATACAGCTTTCCAGGCCGCGCTGGTCGACTTTGATACCGCGCAGCGGGTCGAGTCACGTGCGCTGGCAACGCTTGCGGTAACACCGCAGGCCAAGAATATGATCAAGGCATTTTTCTTTGACCTTGGCAAGGTAAACAGCGGTGCCAGCAGGCCGCAGGGCGTGGAGAAAACCAAAACCCGCAAGGTTGGTATCCTGGGCGCCGGCATGATGGGGCAGGGTATTGCTTATGTGTCGGCGATGGCTGGTATTGAAGTCGTGCTGAAAGATATATCCAAAGACGCTGCTGAAAAAGGCAAGGCGTACACCGACGCACTGTTGCAGAAACGTATTGCACGCGGCCAGATGGACGAATCGAAAGCGCGCGATGTGCTTGGGCTGATCCTGGCGACCGACAACAACGAAGAGCTGCGCGGTTGCGACCTGATTATCGAAGCCGTATTTGAAAACATCGAACTCAAGCACAAGATCACAAGGGAAATCGAGCCCTTCCTTGCCGAGGATGGTTTCTGGGGTTCCAATACCTCTACACTGCCTATCACCCGGCTGGCGGAGGCC
>JBATGO010000377.1:0-1912 GCA_049665845.1 Pseudomonadales bacterium
GGTAAATACTGAAACACAAATTGCCCCGCCGGTAAAAAACCTGCTCAGTCACCTGCAAACGCCCTACGCACAAATCGCATTGCAGGATCCCGATTTCCTTCAGGATCCGCAGCATGTAGCAAGGCAACTGTTCAGCTCCATGCTCGGCGCAAGCGAAAAATGGACTGATACAGAAACCGACTCCTCGAATGAACTTGTGCAGCGTATCAATGCTGTAGTCGACCGCATAATGAACGAATCGCAGGGCGACGTTAAACAGGATCTGGCCCTGTTTGGTGAATTACTGCAGGAATTCACGGGTTATGTCGAGTCATTTGAACGCAAAATCAAACTCACCGAGCAGCGTAGCGTACAAGCCGCACAGGGACGCGAGAAACTGCGCGAAAACCAGCTGAAAGTTGAAGATATCATTACGCAAAAACTTGGCGGCGAATCGTTACCCGCACCGGTAACCGAATTGCTCACCGAAGTGTGGTCCTCTTTCATGACCTATACGCTGCTTCGCCATGGCGAAGATACTGAAGAATGGAAACAGGCGGTGCGCGCAATCGACACGGTACTGTGGTACATCGAACCAAAAACCAACGCGGCGGAAACCAAACTGGCGGAAGATATTCGCACATCTCTGCACGAAAAACTGGAAAACGGCATGCAAAACGTGGGGCTTGACGCGGGCGAGATCAAAAGCAAGCTCGCGGCGCTGGATTTGTGCCAGAAACTCGCAACCGAAAACGCAGCCGAGCACGGTAGCAAAGTGCAGGCGCCGGATAGCGCCAGGTCCCGGGCAGCACCGACCGCGACCAATCCGCAAGCAAAACCGACCAAAGGAAAAGCTGCGGGCGAAAAGAAAAAAGCTGCGGCGAATGCCAAACCGAAAAACCGCATTGAGCTGCAAAAAGCGGCAGTGCGCGAGGCTTCCCAGGCCGGGGAGAATTTGCCTTACGCGTCGCCGGACTTACTGGGCACACTGGCCAACTCACTGGAACGGCAAGATCTTTCCGCGAAAAATGAACCGGGCAAGGCCCAGCCCTCGGTCATCAAACCAGTCCGCAAGGCGCCGCAGGAAGAAATTGACAAAGTCCTGGCAATGAAATTCGGCACCTGGCTGCACTGGAATAAACCGGGCGAAAAGCCGCAGGATGTCAAACTTACCTGGTACAACACCCGCACGCAAAACTGCATGCTGTCCAATCACAAGGGCAAAGAGGTGGCCGTGGTAACAGCCAATGTTATCGCGCTTGGCATGCTCGACGGCTGGATTGAAGTGGTCGAACGCGAAAAGAAAAAACCGCTTTTCGAGCGCGTACTGGATACATTCAGTGCGCAGGCGCAGGAGCGCAGCAAACCTGCCAGTGCGGCAAATTACGGCAGCAAACACTAGGGATAAACCCGTGCAGCGACACGGAAACAAACCTGGTCACTGAAACTGGAAAATTATCATGAGCACTCAACCCGCCACCGACCAAGCAGCAGAATCGCGCCGCAAAAAGCGACACGAATTGAGCAAACCGATTCCGGTTGTCGACACACTCTCGGGTGACGCGATTGGAACGCTGGCAAATATCACAGTCGGCGGCATGCTGATCGTTGGTAATAAACCGATGGATGCCAATCGCATCTACCAGATAGAACTGCAGTTCCCCGGCGAGGTTGCCGAGGTCACCTCGGTGTGCGTTGGCATCGACTGCCTGTGGGTCAACCAGGAGCAGGGCATGGCCTGGTCCGGGTGCGAGATCATCGATGCCGACGACGACGCGATCGCCATTATCGAACAACTGATCATCGAATACAGTACCGATTCCTGAAGTAACGATTCTGCTGCCAACACGATCAACGGCGGGTTATCGCGGGGCATGCGCAACTGCCGTCGCTGAAATCCCGATCTGACAATCCCGCCAGGTCAAACCTGCCC
>JBATGO010000378.1:0-4599 GCA_049665845.1 Pseudomonadales bacterium
GTCCATGACCGTACGGCGGCAGGACGCCGCCGTCGAGCGTACACGGATGTATTTACAGCGTGTCATGGACAGGATAACCAGCCCCGGCCTGCGATCACACGCTACTCACCACACTATCCATCAACCCGGCAAATCCTGTCAGGCTGCTTCCGACCGTCGCCCTTTCAGCCATTCCTGCAAGGCTTCGGAATCCCCGATCAGTTTGCCATCAACAAACACCTGCGGCACGGTCGACGCTCCGCTCACTGCTGCAACCAGGCCAAGGCTCCTGCCGTCCTTGCCGACCTCCACTTCGTGATAGGCAAGGCCGGCTTCTTGCAGCGCCTGCTTGGCGCGTCGACAATAGCCGCAATTCGGCTTGGTAAAGATAGCAATGCGCTGCGGTTTTTTCGCGTTGGCATCGAGATATCCCAGCATGGTGTCGGCATCCGAAACTTCAAAGGGGTCGCCGGGCTGTTCCGGCTCGATAAACATTTTTTCGATCACACCATCGCGAACCAGCATTGAGTAGCGCCATGAGCGCATGCCGAAGCCCAGGTCATCTTTGTTGACCAACGCACCCATCCCTTCGCTGAACTTGCCGCTGCCATCTGGCACAAAAGTGATGTTGTCGGCGTGCTGGTCGTCACACCAGGCGTTCATCACGAAAGCGTCGTTAACAGATACGCAAAGGATGCTGTCGACGCCGCTTTTACGAAATGCGTCGGCGAGTTCGTTGTAGCGCGGCAGGTGCGTGCTGGAGCAGGTCGGTGTAAATGCACCGGGCAGGGAAAACACCACCACGGTTTTACCGCCAAACAGTTCCGCAGTGGTTACCGGTACGAAGCCCTCCTCTCCCAGCGTCTGGAATGTCACATCGGGAACGCGCTTACCGCTGATATCTTGCATGGTCATACTGCATCTCCTGTTCTGCAACGCGCCCGCCCACCGCTGTCCCCATGACTAGCGCTCCTGGCAGGCGTTACATGACACAGCCTAGCGGCAAGCGCTCTATTAATAAAATCGTTTGTTTTTATATTTTTGATAGATTTTCTCTATATCTATGCTTGCCGGCACCAATAAACGCAAAAATTGTATAAATTTTAAGCAATACTTTCCGGCTCACCTTCGACAACCGGCTCCCCCTTGTAGCGGGCATTGTTGATCTGGCTGCTGACCGGCTGGACCAGCAACGGCTCCGGCAGCGAAGGCAGCATCAGCTGCTGCAGTTGGTCGCTATCGCTGGCGGGATCCAGCCACTGTTGCAGTTCCGCAGGCTCCAGCATGACGGGTTGGCGATTGTGGATGTGCGCGAACGCGGGCACCGCGTCGCAGGTAAGAAGTGCGCAGGAATAGATTTCCTGTTCATCGCGCTGCCAGTATTCCCAGATCGCGGCAAACAGCAACAGTCCGCTCTCTGATGAAATTAGTTGCGCACGCTTGCCACCATTGCTGCGCTGCCATTCGATGAAAGACCCCGCTGGTACCACTGCGCGTTGTGTTTTGAAAGGCTGTGCAAACGCCCTGCTGCTGGCAACTGTCTCCGCGCGCGCGTTAAACATGGCATATTTTTGCGAGGGCTCCTTTACCCAGCGCGGCGTCAGCCACCAGCGCATCGCAAGCGCGGTGGCGCTTTCTCCCTCCTGATAAATGGTATAGACATTCTCTGTGGGCGCGATGTTATAGCGTGGCGCCTCTGGTGCGAGACTGATATTGAGACCAGCGAGCAAGGCCTGCAGCGCCGGGCTGTCGGTGACATTAAAACGGCCGCACATGATGCATCTACGCCTGTGTTAAAGCTGCGCCCAGTGCGACAGCACCACGTCCAGCGCCTGCTGCGGCCCTTCCTGCGGCAGCATATGCCCCACGCCGGGCACTTCGACCAGCCACAACGCGGGATCCTTGCCGCGCCCGCTGGCACGCTCGAGCCGCTTTCCTATTTCCCGATAGCGCGCCACGGGAAATACGTTAGAGTGTTGCCCGCGCACCAGTACCGCAGGCACCTTGATTTTGTGCATCAACGGCCAGACATGCACACTGGCCTTGAAGTTATGTGCTTCCCAGACGGGCATAAACCGCAGGCAAAAGCCTTCATCGCAGGGCTGTAAACCGCCATAGGCATAATCCTGCAATGCCCGGGTTGTAAAATTGCGATAGGTAGAGCGTGTTGCGATATATTCCAGAAAAGCCTCGCGCGAGGGCCAACTCGCGCGTCGCTTGCGTGTCGTGCTTATCAAGCGCAGCCTTTGCTTCAGACGTTCGGGCGCAAAACGCATCATTAAGGCGAGCGCAAGGTTCGGTACCGTGCCGGGATCAATCATGGTGATCGAGGCAAACATTTCCGGGTGGCGCAGTGCCGCGAGCAAACCCACGCTGGCACCCATTGAATGGCCCACATAGTGGATGGGCTCGCGATACTGGCTGCGCGCGAAGGCAAGAAAATCGTCGAGGTGCAACCACCAGCTATCGCTTTTTCCCGGCGCGGCAATGCCCGGCCAGGCACCGCGGTTGTCCATGCTGTAAACATTGCCGTGTTTTGCCAACGCTTCCAGCAAAAACAGGTAGGTAGCCGCCGGCATACCGTTAGCCGGCGCAAAATGAATGGTTCGGCCAGGCGGGCCAGCATAGTATTGCCAGCTTGCAGGCCCGCGGCCGAAGTCCTGTACCTGCATGGCGTAGCGCGCAACACTGCGGGTCGCCTGCTGTGTGCCGTCAAGTGGTGGCACAGCATCTTCGGCTTGCATGCTAATCTTCGCGAGCCTCGCGCATGCGCTCCCGTTCGATCGCGTCAATTTCGATATTTTCATCGCCGGCGGCGAAATGCAGCGCCATATCGAAAGCCTGCGCCGTAAATGCGCGCACTTTTTCAAAACCTTCATCCGACAGCTGGCGTGCGGCATCGCGCGAGCGGTAAATCTGCGCAATCTGGATTTCGCGCTCTGCTTCAATAACGAGTTTGTCGATACCGATTTTTTCCAGCATCGAGGAAATACGCGGATTGTAGGTACGCGCGTACTTCAGGATAAAGGGCAACGGATTGTTGCGTGCGTAAAACGAAGCCAGTCGCAACAGGATTTCGAACGGCATTGCCGCGCGCCCTTCCTCGATCGCCGAGAGCAGGTCGGTATTGCTCATGTCGATCGAGCGGGCCAGTTCTTCAAGCGTGATGCCGGTTACCTGGCGAAGATCCTTCAGCGACCGACCAGCCACACCCATTCGCTCGAGCTGCTCCGGTGTATTATTGATAACGCGGTTAGCCTGGTCGATGGTTTTTCCCGCTGCATACTGCAGTGCGGCGCCGGACACGCCCACCACGCCCCCAAACAGGGCACCGAGACCTTCCAGCGTTGAACTGATCGTGCGTCCTGATGCGGCCGAGCCACGCGGCCCGTGCTCTCCAGACAATTTGCGTGTCGCGTCGCGGCGTTTGTCGCCAGCGCTGGCCTTTGAGTCTCTACCAGCCTTTGCAGCGGACTTATCCTGTTCGCTGCGCCCCGCATTTTTCAACCGCGCTGTTTTGGCAGCGGGTTTACGCGTTGATTTTGGCGGTGTTGCGCCGCGTTTCTTTGGCGGCGGTTTATTACCGGTATCATCGGCCACGCACTGTACTCCCCATGGATTTAGCGTTTACTCCTGCTCTTTTACTGTCAGCCGATTACCGCTGAATATATGCCGCAAACAATCTTTGCCAGGCCATTACTTGCAGGTCGTGTCGACCGGCACAAGTTGCCTGGATATTGCCTCCGATTGACACACCACCTGGCTGCCAGTGCGCCGGGTCATAAGTGCATCGCCGGGCAGACAGCCACTGATAACCTACCCGGCGCGAGCCGGAATATCCGCCAGGCTGTGCCGCGAGCCGGCATTTTACTGCAATTAAGCTATTCCTGCGGCCTGCAGCGGCCTTGTTATAATGACTGGACGAATCCTGCTTTCCCGCATCACCCAGGAGTTTCCCATGCCCGATCTTCGGCAAATTCGCCAAAAGCTTGCAACAGAGCAACAACGACTGTCGGCGTTGGTTGAGCGAACCGGCAAACACCTGTATCGACGCGATGAGCCCTACAGCGCCGATTTCGCCGAGCAGGCAGTGGAGGTCGAAAATAACCAGGTGGTCGAAAAACTGGACGAAGATGGCAAACACCGTCTCGCCGAGATCCGCCACGCGATGACGAAAATTGACGATGGCAGTTTCGGCATCTGCGAAAGCTGCGGTGAACCCATCAAAGCAGCGCGACTGGAAGTCATTCCCCACACCCGCTACTGTGTAGACTGCGCGGCGTTTAGCGAATAACCCATACCAAAGCACCAAAGGCGTTCAGGCTGCATGCGGGGCCTGCTTGCGCCCCCCTTGTACTGCCCATAAAATGCGTTGGCACAATAATGCAGCAGCGACGCAAAGCGCCCCACAAGGAACTGCGGTGTTGTCCCACGCATCCTGATACCATTAGCGCCAGTGAATGAGTGCGCACAAAATTTGCTGCCACAATAACCGGAGTAGCTACAATGACACGCAAACCAGTTGGGCAAACAGCAGCGCTGTCTACCACCAGCAATTCTCTGCGCTGCCGTGTAATGGCAGGCAGCGCTATCAGCATATGTGCGTTGTGCGCGATGACT
>JBATGO010000379.1:0-2771 GCA_049665845.1 Pseudomonadales bacterium
CACTGCCTGCTCCGGGTAATCGACGGTAGACCTGCGACCAAAACCGCCACCGAGGTAAGTTACCTGCACGTCAACTTTATCAGGCGCGTAGCCCATTTCATTGACCAGGTGGTTGCGTATGCGCAGCGGGTTTTGCAGTCCGCCCCAGAGTTTTATCGCATCGCCCTGCACCCATGCGGTGGCATTCATCGGCTCCATGGTGGCGTGCGCAAGCGTCGGTACCTGGTATTCAGCGGCCAGCGTTTCGCTGGCTCGCTCGATTTCGGCGCGGGCATCACCTGATGCGAAATCTTTTTTCTCTTTACCGTTGGTAACGGCCTGTTCCATGCCGGCGCGCTGCGCTGCATAAATTTTTTCAGAGTCGCTGCCTGCATGCGTACTGTGCGAGTACTTCACCTCGACGCGGTCGATTGCTTTTTTTGCCTGCCAGTAGCCGTCGGCAATCACACCGATACCGTTGCCCAGGTTCACCACCTTGTGTACGCCGGGCATGGCCTCGGCCACTGCAGCGTCAAAGGACTCAACCGTACAGCCGAATACCGGCGCGCAGCGCACGGTGGCGTATTTCATCCCGGGTAACTCCACGTCGACGCCGAATACAGCGCTGCCATCGACTTTTTCCGGCAAGTCGAGACGCTGGATATTTTTGCCCATCAAGCGGTATTGGTCGGGTGTTTTTAATACCGGGGTAAGCTCGCCCCTGCGGGATGCTACCTGTTTGGCAAAGGCGACAAAGGGCTCGCGCCGGTTGGATGCGGCATGAATAATATGGCTTTTTTCGACGCTGATTTCATTTTCGGGCACACCCCATGACGCAGCCGCGGCTTCGATAAATAACTTGCGCGCCGCCGCGCCGGCTACGCGCATGCCGCGTTGCCCGGTGGAGCGAATTGAAAAGCTGCCACCGGTAACCTGCATGTCCATTTTTTTAGCCAGCTGCAGGAAGCTGCCGTTTACCGTGTCTTCGAGCATGCCGGGCACCTGCACCGGCAGAAGGAATTCCCTGATGATATGGAAATTGCTGTAGGCCTCGTGCGCCGGCGCCTGTTCCAGTGACACGGTATCCCAGTCGGCGTCGAGTTCGTCGGCAAGCATCATCGCCAAAACCGAATTCGCGCCCTGGCCCATTTCCACGTGCGGCGTAATTACGGTAATGCTGTTGTCGGGCATTATTTTCAGCCAGGTGTTGACCAGCACGCCGCTGTCCTGCTTTACCAGTTCGGCCAGCTCCGGCGTGCGATGGCCGGGCCGGATACCGATACCCAGCACGATGCCGCCCCCGGCCAAAAGACCGGTGGCCATGAAAGCGCGACGACTTAGCTTGTTCATGAGCGGGCTCCTGTAATGGTCGTGTACCCGATAGTCTCATCCGCGCCGCTGCTGTGTGCATGCGCCGGCTCGTATTGCTGCACGCCGCCGTTCGCGGCAAGTTTAATCGCCTTGCGAATGCGCCCGTACATGCCGCAGCGGCAGACGTTACCGCGCATTGCTGCGTTGATGTCATCGTCGCTGGGGGAGGGCTTGTCGCGCAGTAATGCGGCAGCCGACATCAACTGGCCAGACTGGCAGTAACCACATTGTGGTACCTGCATATCGATCCACGCCTGCTGCAAAGGATGCAGCGTACCGTTTTTTTCCGCGAGGCCTTCAATGGTGGTAATTGATTTGCCGGCAGCAGCGGAAATCGGCAGCACACAGGAACGCACAGGCCGGCCATCTACGTGTACGGTGCAGGCACCGCACTGTGCCATGCCGCAGCCAAACTTGGTGCCAGTAAGTTTGATTTGCTCGCGAATCACCCAGAGCAACGGTGTGTCGGGTTCAACATCGACCTCGTGCGCCTCATTATTGATAGTCAAACGGATCATCGGCGGGCTCCGGCGTGGCGGTTGGCTTGTTAGTTGAGTCGACAGCAATGCGGGCATTGCTTGCGTGGGAAAGGGTACACCATCGCGCTTTGGATTTGCACCAGCAGCGCAGCGGATTGGGCGTGTTTAACGTTTCTGCAATGTGGGTATTGGCCCTGGCATGCTGCGAGCTAGACTTCGTATATGCACAATCGTTATATACCAATGCTATGCGTTACCATGCTGGCGATTATTTTGGCAGGCTGCGCGGGTGCACCCATGCAGCCGTCATCCAGGCCGCAGCAAAAACTGCAGTCGCAGGCTGATAGCCCTGCGCACTCAGCACAATCTGCATACAACGGCAAGCACCATGCCTCATCGGCAGCGGCATCATCGCAACGGGAACAGCGCAGGCAACTTGAGGCGCATTTCAGGCAATGGCAAGGCACACCTTACCGTTTTGGTGGCGGCAATCGCGAAGGCATTGATTGCTCCGGCTTTGTCTACGTGACCTTTCGGGATGTATTCGGGGTTGCAATGCCTCGTACCACACGACAGCTGGCAGTGCGCGGCATGCCAGTGTCAAAAAAACAGTTGGCTGTGGGTGACCTGTTGTTTTTTAAAACCGGGCAACGCCAGTCACACGTCGGTATTTATATGGGTGAAGGCAAATTTATCCACGCATCGACATCGCGCGGCGTGATGGCGTCCAGTATCCACAGCGCTTACTGGTCGGGTGTGTTCAGCCAGGCGCGCAGCATGCGCCTGACGCATTGATCCTGATTTCTTTCCGTTTCAATTCGGTATAATCGGAAGTATAAAAAAGCCCCGCAAGCGGGGAGTACAGTATAAAAAAATTCAGCCCCCATTTTTTTATACTATTCGACCACTGCCGCGATCACGATAAAGGCCGCTACCTTACCG
>JBATGO010000380.1:0-1843 GCA_049665845.1 Pseudomonadales bacterium
AACGATTCGATCGATATGATCTACGGCTACAGCACCGCGCTCCTCATGACGTGGGCGGTCGTCCTCACGCTGGTAGGACTGGCAACCATTAGTGTGTTCATCGGCATCCTGCTAGTACCGCTCGGACTGTACTTGTTCTACAAGGGCTACCAGCACATGCAGGCTTACAAGATGATGGCCGCGTGACTTCCGGTGGCAGTGTCAAGGGCTTGCTCACGCGCAAGAACATCGTCGCAGGCACGATCGCACTCAGCGGCATGGTTTTCGGTGCCATTGTCGGCATCGCGGTTCAGGCCGGCGTTGAAAGCACCGGAATACTGGGACCGTCTGTCGAAGCGCTTCTGGAAGAACAGGACGCGAACTTCAGCGACATTAATGCACGCCTCGTCGAACTAAAGCGCCAGTCGAGTGACCCAGCCGTAAGAGAAAGCCTGGTTGCCCTCGAGAGTCTGCTCAAACGGCAAGGCGACTTGCAGGCCAAAGCGAATAGCGAACTAACGGTTCTTGCCGATCAGGTAGCCCACCTACGGCAGACCTCACTCGACGAGCGCGGTTTCGCCGGCGGGGCGGACGTCTGGCTCGCCGCCGGCGAAAGCGTAGCCGTCGGTGACAGGGCGAACGTCATGGGCGTGACTCGAGTCTGGGGCGCGGCTGTGGACGTCAATCTCAATGGCGAGAAGTCGAGCCTGAAAGTCGGTGACGCGGTGGATACTGAAAATTGCACGGTCTTCTACCGGCAATCCCGGCGAGCAGATGACGGCCGTGCAGGATTTGACGTCAGTTGCGGGTAGGACTTTCTGCCGAGTTGCTAGTTAACCAGGAGAACTTCAAATGGAAGACCAGTCCTACAACAAGGCGCTCAATACCGGCGTGTCCGATGGAACGCATAGCGGCAATCGTGGTCTCCAGGAGAACTACAAGAGAAAAGCGAATGTGCAGCATGAAGCCAACAAGCTTGGCGAGAATATCGCCATGGGTGTCGCCGCACTGTTTCTCCATCCGGTTTTCTGCTTTGTTGGTTTTTGGCTAATCGGATTTGGGTCGCTGCTTGCTCTTGCGCCGAAGATTGGGCTTCATGATCAACCGACTTGGTACGGCTGGACAGCCGCCATTATTCCGCTGGTTCTGGCTTTCGTGCTCAGAAAAATAGTCCCGAAGCTGATGGCTGCCGTCTTGGTCGCAGTTGTCGTGTCCCTGGCAGTCCTCATGTTTTTTAAGGTCAAGGATCTGAGAGAGGAGCGCGCGGCAAAGGCTGCTGCCACACCCGCGGTAGCGGCGCCCGCAGAGCACGCTGCAAGTCCCAGACAGCGCACCATTGCGGATATTCAGAAAGCGCTGATCGACGCCGCTAGTCCGGAGACTACATCCACTGCCCCCACTGAAGGTCCGGCCAACGAATTTGAAACCGCCTACTGTACGTCGGTACCAGCCGCCGAGCGGCCGGATTGGTGTCCTTGAGAATCACCTCAGTGTCGGGAGCATATCCGTCATGCTCAGGGACCTCTGCCTGTCCATGGTACATAAATGGTTGACTCGAGGGCGCTTATGAACCGTGGAAGCCCTGCAGTGGACACGCGTAAGGATAACAAGGTCAAGTTTTAACTCAACTATCGATAGCATTGCTTCTCGCTAGTTGCCTCTGTGCCCAGTTGGCCAGACAGCAACGCCCAGCTCTTACGCAAAAGTTAAGACGTTATTGAATAGAGGAGGGCGAGTGAGCAGTTCTGACCCAAACTTGCCGCTCGCCAATGGCTGCTTCTGGCCGAACTCAGCCGCCCACGATTTCCGGTTATACTTTCCGCTACTGACCCAAAGCGGCCACATGAAATTCGCAGTGTAATGG
>JBATGO010000381.1:0-8969 GCA_049665845.1 Pseudomonadales bacterium
GCGTACACCTGCAATCACGTCTTGCAATGGGCCCGGCATTGCCACCCTGCCCGTTCAGTTGAACACAGAAAATTTCAATATTTTTATGCGCTTAGCGCGGCGCCAGCCAGTAGCGGGATACAGGCAGGTTACAATGTAACGCTGGATATCGTCATTGAAGCGGAATCATCAAAGCACCCAGGTAATGCCGGCAAACGACGACAGTAATAAGAGCAACAACAGTACCCCGCCTGAACAGTCCACCACGCCAGGCAAGTACGACTATTTGTTGGCGCTGGTCATGATGCTTGCGTTGATCGGGTACTTCATCAGCAATACAACACCGCGTAACTCCGGCGAAGAAATTCCGTACAGTGATTTTATCCAACGCGTAGAACAGGGCCTGGTGCTGCAGGTCGAAATCCAGGGCCGTGCATTGCGTGGCAGCACCGGCAATTCCCCGGACAAATTCGATTTTAAAACCACGCTGCCCGATTTTGTCGATAACAGCCTGGTCAACACCTTGACCGACAATAACGTTGCGATCACGATCAAATCAAGCGCTACGCCTGTATGGGTTCAGCTACTCATCAGCATTGTTCCCTGGCTGCTCATTTTTGGCCTGTTTGTATATAGCGGCAGGATAATGCGCAGTCGCCTGTCCGGTGGCGGCGGCATATTCAATTTCACGCAATCCCGCGCCCGCCGCTTTGACAACCAGCAAGCCGGCCCTGGTTACGACAACGTCGCAGGGCTTGAGAGCGCGAAAAGGGAATTGCAGGAGATAATCGACTACCTGAAAACGCCCGAAAAAGTTCTCGCGCTCGGTGCAAAAATACCCAAGGGCATTTTGATGATGGGCCCGCCCGGCACCGGCAAAACACTCCTGGCTCGCGCCACTGCAGCAGAGGCGGGCGTGCCTTTTTACTCTATCAGCGGTTCGGAATTCATCGAAATGTATGTTGGTGTTGGCGCCTCAAGAGGGCGCGATATGTTCAAGCAGGCCCGCGAGGAAGCTCCAGCGCTTATTTTTATCGACGAAATTGATTCGGTGGGAAGAGTGCGGGGAACTGGTATGGGTGGCGGTAACGACGAACGCGAGCAAACCCTGAACCAGGTACTCGCAGAAATGGATGGCTTTCGACCCGAAGAAGCGGTGGTGGTCCTGGCTGCGACCAATCGTCCCGATGTGCTGGACCCGGCTCTGCTGCGCCCTGGCCGCTTCGACCGAAAAATCGTGCTGGAGTTACCGCAGAAAAAGGCGCGCAGGGAAATTCTTGGCGTGCATACGCGCAAGACGCCGCTAGCCGCTGACGTGGACCTGGATGCAATCGCCGCGGTGACGGTGGGTTTTTCCGGCGCGGACATCGAAAATCTTGTTAACGAGGCAGCATTACACGCGGCAAGCCAGGACCAGAAACGCCTGGCCATGGCAGATTTTCATTACGCCCGCGACCGGGTGGTGATGGGCGCTGAAAGAAAGGACCTGATCAACCCTGCAGAACGGCACCGCATCGCCTGCCACGAGGCGGGCCACGCGCTGGCAGCTTTTTACGCCAAAAACAGTGATCCGCTGCAGCGCGTCAGCATCATTCCAAGGGGACGCGCTTTAGGTGTGACGGAGCAGCTTCCCAGCGAAGACCGTCATAATGTGGTCGAAGATTACCTGTACGATCGGCTCGGCATTCTGTTAGGTGGTCGCTGTGCTGAAAAGCTGCAATTTGGCAATGTCAGTTCAGGCGCTGTTGATGACCTTCAGCAGGCTACGCGGCTTGCCCGGCATATGGTGATGAACTGGGGCATGAGTGAATTGCTCGGGCCAGTAGGCTATCGATCAGGCGAGGCACATCCGTTTTTGGGTATGGAACTCGCCGAGCCAAAGGAATTTTCGGAGGAAACTGCACGCCTGATCGATGAAGAGGTGCGTCGTTTTTTAAGCGATGCTGAATGCAAAGTATCGAAACTGCTGGAAACCCACCGCGAGGATCTGGAAACATTAACCCGGGCACTGCTGGAACATGAATCGCTCGAACAGGAGCAAATCAATGTTTTGCTTTGCAAGCATGCCATACTCGGCGAGGATATATCCTGCAGCTAGCTTCGCAATGTCGACAGCACAAAAATAACGAGCCGTATGCTGCCGTGAAATCTCGCATATCGATATAAACGTTTACTTTTTTTATTCTTATTAGTTATGTAGGGCGCACGAATTTAGTGCCCCTGTGCTGACCTAATTGATCCTGGGCTGCATGTACACTCGTGTTTAATACGGCTTCGGTAGCTGCCATACAATTCCTGGCGAATTCCGGTCAATCGCGTACGAGACAAATCATCATCTGACCGGATTTCACCGGGGCACAGCAAGCGATGCCGGTCATATTACAAAGATTTAAGGATGGTCGTTCAATTACAGCTATCGAGCAGCATCCGCGATCACCTGAATGCGCATAGCGAGCCGGGCGACAAAACGGACGACGAAGACAGCAGCTGTCGACGCCTTCGACAATATTCATGTATGCTGCGAAGATATATCATTTAATTTTTCTTCAATTTTTTTACACAATAAAAAATCGACTCTGCCGCTATCGATATACCTACCTTGATAAGGAGTTAAAGTGAAAAGCTTTAAAACGATTATTTCTTTTCTTTGTTTGTTTGGTTTCGCTATAACGGTTTGTGCCCAAAATAAAGTCGAGCAAATTGAGCGCAAAGGAATCAAGCGAATTGAAAAAAGCCAGAAAGTCCAAGAAAAAATTAGCGAAATTCACGACGACACCCGCTCAATGGCAGATGATTACCAGGATCATTTAAAACTGGTCGACGGGCTGCGCATATACAACAAGATGTTATCCAAGCAACTCCAGAACCAGAATGAAGAAATCGCTGCGCTACAAGGCTCTATTGCCAATGTCGCTACCATGGAACGGCAAATTTTACCGCTGGCTTCCAGGATGATTGATGGTCTCGAACAATTCGTTGCCATCGACCTGCCGTTTCTGCGCGCGGAGCGCACGCGTCGCATTGATAACCTGCGCCTTTTACTCGATCGTTCCGATGTAACAGTCGCTGAAAAAACCCGGCGAGTTTTCGAAGCCTACCAGATTGAAAACGATTATGGCCGAACGATTGAGTCCTACAAGGACAAACTGCTTTTGGGCGATGCCAGCTTTGATGCGGACTTTCTACGTATCGGTCGCGTGGGTTTGATGTATCGAACCGCCGGCAATGGCGACGTCGGCTACTGGGATGTGCATGAAGGCAGCTGGAAAGCTCTGCCGAAGTCACCCTATAAACGCTACATCGACAAAGGTCTCAAGGTCGCAAAACAGGAAGTGGCTCCAGAGCTAATCTCGATACCAGTCAACCCCGAGCAAATGGTGAGCCGATGAAACCTTCTCTATTCGCCCTGCTACTTTTACTGCTCGCCAGCACGGTGAGCGCCCAAAGTGATACCTCACAAAGCAATAGCAAACAAGAATTGGCATCGAATGAAGAAACAACGCGACAGCAAGCTGCCATGGACGAAGACCCTATTACACTGGACGGCTTGCTGGAAGCGGTACAGCGCGGCAGGATTAGCGATAACAAAACCAACAGGGCGCGACTAAAGGAATTTATTGGTGATCGGGCCAGGCAAAGAATCCTGCTCAAGCAACTGCTGGAGGAAGAAAAACTACTTGAAAATACCAGCGCCGACCTGGAAAAAACCTTTGAAGAAAGCGAGCTTGCAATCGGTGATATAGAAAAGCGGTTGCAAGAACGCATGGGTTCACTGAAGGAGCTGTTCGGTGTACTGCAGCAGGTAGCGAGCGATATGCAGGCCCAGTTTACCGTGTCGCTAACTGAGCTCGAGTTCCCGGATCGCTCCAAATTTCTTATCGATTTTGCGGGAAAGATGGGCCAGGCAAATCACCTGCCGGAAATCGCCGAGATTGAAAAACTCTGGTACGAAATGCAACGGGAAATGATTGAATCGGGCCGCATGGTAACGCGCAATCATCCTGTATTGACCGCAGAAGGTGTTGAAGTAATCAAACCGGTAACGCGAATCGGGCTCTTCAATGCTGTATCCGAAGGGAAATACCTGCAGTTTATTTCAGAGACTGGCCGCTTGCTGGAATTTGCAAGGCAACCTGATGCAAGATTCTTGTCGGGGCCGAGGGCGATAGAAAGCGTTGACAAGGATGTGTTCCCATTTGCAATTGACCCGGTTCGCGGTCAATTGCTGTCGATATTGACGCAGGCACCGAACCTGCGCGAGCGGGTAGGCCAGGGTGGTGTAATCGGCTACATCATTATTAGCCTGGGCATCGTGGGCGTACTGCTCGCCTTGTACCGGTTTGTCGCACTCTTTCTGGAATCGCGTGCCATCAATGCACAGCTTGCTCACCTGGAAGATCCCACCTCAAACAATTCTCTGGGACGCATCCTTTTAGCGTGTCGCGACGCTGAAAAAATGGATATTGAAACGCTTGAGCTAAAGATGGGCGAAGCGGTGTTAAGGGAAGTGCCGCGCATTACACGGCACCTCCCCTTGCTGAAGATTATCGCCGCAGTAGCACCGCTGATGGGCCTGCTCGGCACAGTGACGGGCATGATTATTACCTTCCAGGCAATAACCCTTTTCGGTGCCGGCGACCCGCGCCTGATGGCAGGCGGCATCTCCCAGGCCCTGATTACTACGGTATTGGGCTTGACCGTTGCCATACCTGTACTGCTATTACATAACATTGTACAAAGCCGTGCCCGTACGGTAACAGACATATTGCAACACGAGGCGGTCGCCGTCGTTGCCAGCCATGCGGAACAACAGCACATCAAATGAGTGTATTCATTGATCACTGGATGCCGTGGCTGGGAGATTTGCTCGCACTTGGCGGGCCAATTCTTGGCCTGATCCTTATGATGGCATTCCTGATGTGGGCGCTGCTTTTTGAGCGCCTGCTCTACGTCTATGCCATTTTTCCCAAGCGGCTGCGCAAAACAATTACCATGTGGAAGACACACCAGGACAAATCCTCGTGGTTCGCGGCCCAATACCGTGACTACCTGGGTCATTGCCTGGGCGCCGAGCTTAACCGCAACTTTGCACTGATCGGCACCATTATTAAAATCTGTCCACTGCTCGGCCTGCTGGGTACCGTAGTCGGCATGCTCGAAGTTTTCGATGCATTGGCGGCAACAGGATCGAATAATCCCCGCTCAATGGCGGCGGGCGTTTCCAAGGCGACCGTTTCAACCCTTGCCGGGATGGTGGTAGCGATTTTCGGATTATTGATCAGCAAATTTGCGGAACGGCGAGCGATTGCAGAACGGGATTCATTACAAGGTCGTTTTATCAATGCGGGATAGCGAGTGACACCTACATGCGAAATTATTTCTCAACCCTTGCCGAAGATGAAGAAAGCTCTATTGATATAACGCCCATGCTTGACGTGGTCTTTATCATGCTGATTTTTTTTATCGTTACCGCAACCTTTGTCAAGGAATCCGGCATAGATGTCGACAAGCCCTCAGCAGCGACCGTCGTGGTGCAGGAAAAAGCCAGCATTCTTGTTGCCATTGATGCTGATAATAATGTGTGGGTAAACCGTCGCCAAACTGATATCCGCGCGTTGCGGGCCATCATAGAGCGACTGCATGCCGAAAATCCGAAGGGCAAACTGGTTATCCAGGCCGATAAGGAATCGATAAACGACATGCTTGTACAAGTAATGGACGCCGCCAGGCAGGCAGGCGTTTACGACATTGCGCTGTCTGCAGATGCAAGCTGAATTCCACACCATAGACGATTTGCATGAGCACATGCGTGCACGGCATGGCTTGTTTTACTACGTAAAAACATCAATTGTGATCGTACTCGGGGTGGTTGCGGCATTAATGCTCGCATGGTTTATGCACTATCTTATTCAATCATCAGATATGGTATTGCAAAAAGCCGAACGCAATCACATGCTGGATTTCGTGCGCGTAAAACGATCCGAGAATGTCCAGCGCAAGGACCGCACGCCGGAGCGCCCCCAGCTCAACAAAACGCCGGAAGTACCGCAAATAAGCCAGGGCCAGACCGACAGCGGGCAACAAATAGCTGTGGCGCCAATGGCGGTTGATACCAACGTTGATATTTCGCAGGAGGTGGTTGCCAGTAGCGGCGAAGGTGAATACATGCCTATCGTCAAGGTTGCTCCCGTTTACCCGAGCATTGCTTTGTCACGCGGGCTGGAAGGAACCTGCCTGGTCGAGTATACGGTGACCACCGCGGGTAAAGTCAGGGATGCGGTCGTGATTAAGGAACACTGCACTGACATAGTTTTTCACAGGCCATCGATTGAAGCCGCGTTGCGCTTCAAATACAAACCCCGCGTGGTGGACGGCGTTGCGATAGAAGTGCCTGGCGTGGCCAATTTATTCCGTTATGAAATCGTCCAGTAGATACAGTTTTTTTCATTCGACGAAACTTTTTTTCGTCGTGTTGCTGCTCGTCGTTTGCAATGATATTTTTTACCCCACGATCGCGACGGGTGCTGATTCGGTAACCGGACTGAGCAAAAGAATATATCGATATATCGATGAAGCGCAGGAACTGATAGAAGCAAAAGCCTATGACGAAGCCCTGCCGAAACTGGAGCAGATACGCGAACGAAAACTATCAGCCTACGAGCGCACCGTAGTCCTCAATATGATGGGCTACCTGTATTACCAGGATGGAAACATACCGAAGGCACTTGAAACGTATAAAGAGGCGCTGCAACAACCCCGGGTTCCGGACTCGATGGCGAGAAATATACTATCCACGGCCAGCCAGCTGTGTCTTGTTTCGGGAGATTATGTGCAGGCCGAAGCGCTTGCCAGACAGCTTGTTAAAAGCCCCGGCAGGGATGCGCCACCGCCGGCAAGTCATATTATCCTGGCACAGTCACTCATAGGCCAGGAGCGCTTCAAGGACGCTTTGGAGCCACTACTTTACGCCATCAATACTCAACGAAAGATGGGCGGTAACGTACGCGAAAACTGGCTGGCGCTTTTATCCTCGGTCTATTTTAGCCTTGAAGATTTTGAATCCCTGCGAACAGTCCTCTATGAGCTGGTAAACATCAATCCCAAAGAGCAGTACCTGATAAACCTTGCAGCGATCAATGGCCAGCTCGGAGAACCCGACAAGCAGCTCGCGCTGGTCGAAGCCATGAAGGACGACAACCGGCTGGTAACTGAATCTCATCTGATGACGCTGGCGAATTTGTTTATGGTCCAGAAATTGCCCTTCAAGGCCGCCGCGTTATTAGAGGCTGAAATAGCAAAGCAGCGCATACCCAAAAGTCAACAAACACTTCAACTCCAGTCACAGGCCTGGTACCTGGCAGGCGAATACAACAAAGCGATCCCACCGTTGCAGGAGGCGGCCAAAATGTCCAACGACGGAGAATTATGGCTGCGCGTCGCGCGCCTGTATGTCGCGCTTTATGACTGGAAAAATGCTGAAGCGGCGGCTCAATTTGCTGTCGAAAAGGGCGACCTCAAAAAACCCGGTAGCGCATTGATATTGCAGGGAATGGCAATGGTTAATCAAGGCAAGTACCGGCAAGCAAAAAAAATATTGCGGCAAGCCGGCAAGTATAAAGACAGCATCAAATGGTCAACGCAATGGTTAACCTATATTGATAATGAGCAAAAGAGGCTGGCCCAGGCGAATTAAGGGGGCCCAGTACGACATGAAATTTCAGGAACCTGTGTTGTATAAAAACCTATATAACGAAAAAAATAATGTTTAACATATTACTGATAAATATTCTTATCGTCGCAATGTCAGTAATTATTCATTACGAGTTCCTCTATCGTATAACGCTCTATATTCCAAAGATGAAGATCAGCCATCGCTATCGAATAGTTTTCGGCGTATTCGGCGCCCTGATCGCGCATACGGTTGAGATATGGATTTTCGCGCTTGCCTACTACTTTATGAACAAGGCAGATGGTTGGGGCGAACTGGTTGGCAACCTCGATGGCAGCGTACTGGATTGCGTGTATTTTTCGTTTACAGTATTTACCACGCTGGGATTTGGCGATATCGAAGCCACCGGGAACATGAAGCATCTGACCGGCATTGAATCGCTTACCGGCCTGGTGCTGATCACCTGGACGGCATCGTTCCTTTATTTCGAAATGCAGAGGCACTGGGGTCGCGATAAAAATATGTAAAATAGAAGGAACATTCGGTCTTTCCTGCAATCAATTTACCGGCGATTAATTTGACACTGGAGCTACACGTCATGCCAGACAAAAAAGCAATCGCCGTTGACCTGCACGCAAGACCCGAAGTGGTGCCTTTTTTTGATGAAGATACCAGTACATTTTCTTATGTTGTGCGCGATCCGGCGTCACAGGCATGCGCGATTGTCGATTCGGTGATGGAATTTGATTACCCGTCAGGCCGCATCGCCTTCAAGGGCGCAGACAGCATCATCGAATACATAAAATCACGCAAGCTTGACCTGCAATGGCATATCGAAACGCATGTACACGCGGACCATCTTTCGGCAGCACCATACATTCAGGAAAAGCTCGGCGGAAAAATTGGCATCGGCGAAAAAATTATCCAGGTGCAAAGAACCTTCGGCGAAATATTTAACGAGAACGAAAGCTTCCGGCGCGACGGCTCCCAGTTCGACCATTTATTCAAGGATGGCGAAGAATACAATGTGGGCAAGCTGGTTTGCACCGCAATGCATACGCCCGGGCACACACCGGCCTGCATGACACATGTGATTGGCGATGCCATTTTTGTCGGCGACACACTGTTCATGCCCGATGGCGGCACCGCGCGCGCAGATTTTCCGGGTGGCGATGCCCGCACACTGTTTCAATCAATAAGGCGCATTCTCGCGCTGCCTGACGGCGCCCGTATATTTGTTTGCCACGACTATAGTCCAGATGGACGGGAGGTTGAATTTGAAAGCACTATCAAAGCAGAAAAGGAAGCCAATATTCATGCG
>JBATGO010000382.1:0-1603 GCA_049665845.1 Pseudomonadales bacterium
TTCACCTGCTTTATGCGCAGCAAGATGACGCACAGGCGCTTGCAAACACCGGTCTGCTTTTGCGTCACTCTTTCCAGTACCACTGGTTTAACCGCAACGAGCAAGGCCAAAAGCTTGCGAACTTTGACGATTTTTGCGGCACCATGAAAGCGCGCAAACGCAAGGCAATCAGGCGCGAGCGCCGCGATGTACAGCAGCAGGATATCGTTATCGAAAGATTGCAAGGCGCGTCGATCGACACCGGCACATGGCATGAGTTCTACACCTTTTACCAACTCACTTACGCCAAGCGCTCAGGCCATGGCGGTTACCTGCCCGAAGAATTTTTTCATGCGGTCGGCATCGGTATGCCGGAACAGATCATGCTGGTGGTTGCGCGCAAGCGCGGCCGGCTGATTGCCGCAGCGCTGAATTTTTATTCTACTTCTACATTGTTCGGCCGCTACTGGGGCTGTATCGAGGAAGCAGAGTTCCTGCACTTCGAGCTTTGTTATTACCAGGGTATAGAGTTTTGCATTGAACGCGGGCTGGAAAAGTTCGACGCCGGCGCACAGGGCGAGCATAAAATCCAGCGCGGCTTTCGGCCTATCGACACCTGGTCAGTGCACTGGATTGAGCGCGAAGATTTTCGCCGTGCGATTGCGCACTACATTGAGCAGGAGCGCGGCTACAACCGGCAGCACATGCAGGCGGCCGCCGCATTACTTCCGTTCAGCGAATCGCGCGCCGGAGTAACCGGCACAAACTGAAGCTAAACGCCTTTTTCTTCCACCAGCCTGGCCAGGTCAGCAATAACCTTGGCCTGCTTCCAGGTGGCATCGTCCTGCATTTTTCCGTCAATCATCACCGCGCCAGTGCCGTCGGGCATCGCTTCGAGAATGCGCTTCGCGAAAGCGACCTCCTCGGGATCCGGCGAAAATACTTCGCGCGCAATGCCGATCTGTTTCGGGTGCAACGACCACGCGCCGACACAGCCTAGCAAAAACGCATTGCGAAACTGCGCGCGGCAGGCTTCGTCGTCGCTGAAATCACCGAACGGGCCATAGAACGGTTTGATGCCACAGGCCATACAGGCATCGACCATTTTCACCAGCGTGTAATGCCAGGGATCCTGCTGCGCAAAGGCACGCGTTTCATTAACAACGTCTTCCACCGGGTCTGCCAGCATGCCGTAATATGGATGACCGCCGCCCACGCGCGTGGTCTTCATGCCGCGCGAAGCGGCAAGATCAGCCGGGCCGAGGCTCATGCCGTGCATGCGCGGGCTGGCCGCGGCAATATCCTGCACGTTGTTCACACCCTCGGCAGTTTCCAGGATCGCGTGGATCAGCACCGGTTTTTGTACGCCGTGCTTCGCTTCCAGTTGCGCGAGCAACTGGTCGAGATAGTGAATATCCCAGGCGCCCTCCACCTTGGGCAACATGATCACATCGAGCTTGTTGCCGATGCTGGCCATCAGCTCAGTGATATCGTCCAGGCCCCACGGCGAATTCAAACAGTTGATACGCACCCACAGGCCGGTGCTGCCAAAATCCGTCGCCTGGCCGACCTCGATGACACCTGCACGCGCTGCTTCCTTGGCATCGGCCGGAATGGCATCTTC
>JBATGO010000383.1:0-2095 GCA_049665845.1 Pseudomonadales bacterium
CTTCGTTCATTGGGTCCAAAACCGCTGTCGTCGCGGTAAGATCATTCTCGGAGTTGACATAGTCATACTGGATGCGGCCACCCAGTTGTACGCTGTATTGCTTATCGGCGGTAGCGAGTTTCAAGCCACCCTTGGTTTGTAACACCAGGTCGGCGCCATCGCTGGTGACGGTTCCTGCATAGATCGGCAGGGCAGCCGTCATGCTTACTGAAACTACGCTGGCTGCTGCAATCGCCTTGCTGAGTGAATGTCGGATCATCGCTTGCTCTCTCCAATGGTCTATCGGCGTGCTACGAAATTGTGCGCGCCCGCATTGCGTTTCGCCGGCATGACAGTTCCGTGACAGATCACCGTGGAAACGTGGGCATCGTATGGCGTATTTATGACATAAATATGACACTCGAAGCTCAATTACACAAAATTCAGCGTGCTGCACGGGTCTTTGTGAAATTATTGTGGCATTACGCGGTGTTCAGCCAACCAGCAAGCACCCTGATGCGGCCCTCACAGCGCTTCTACCACAAACAACACACAACCAGTTTGTGCATAATCTATGCATACCAGGCGGGTAAGTTGGGGCAGAATAAGCGCTCCAAAAACCCTATCGGTTCCGATTATGACGCGCCTGTTTACTCCCTCTCTGCTGCTTGTGTTGCTTGTGTTGCCTACCCTGCCCCGCAGCCTGCTCGCCATGGAGGCCATTGATGAACTCAATTTTTACGGCCGCGCCAACCTGTCGCTCAACCGCATCGACCTGGAGGCCGGCAATGGAGCGCAGCTCCAGGACAATTGGGAATTACGTAGCAACACTTCGGTAATCGGTCTGCGCGGCTCGCAGGCACTGCAACCCGGGCTAAATGCGGTTTTCCAGCTTGAATACGAAGTTTTCGTGGACGATGGCGATGATGGCAATGGTGACAGCAGCGAATTCAACCAGCGCAACAGCTATCTGGGGCTCGAAGGTAAGTGGGGCCGGCTCATCGCTGGTAAACACGATACGCCGCTGAAAATGGTGCAGGGCAAGATCGATCGTTTCAATGACCTGCCGCTTGGCGATTTACGCGCCGTGATGCAGGGCGAAAACCGGCCAGACAATATCGTCATATACCGTTCGCCGGTCCGCAACAACTGGCAGTGGCGTGCTGCACTTATACCCGGCGAAGACAATGGTACCTCAGACCCCGCGCACGACGACCTGAGCAATGCGGTTTCTGTTTCACTTGAACACAAACGCGACAATACCCGCTTCGCAATTGCCCACGAACGCGGCGAGACTATCGATACCGAGGTTGACTACATCACCCGCGCTGCCTTTGAACACAACGAAAGTGATTTTTCATTGGGAGCGATTGTGCAACTGGCCGAATTGGTTGGCGGCGGTGATGAGAAATCGTTACTGCTAAGCGGCGAAATGCCATTGCAGCGGCGCTATTTTGGCACGGCACAGATTGCGCTGGTGGACTTGTCAGGAGGCGAGCGCACGCAACTCACCCTGGGTCTCGATTACCGCTTTAATAAAAATGCGAAAGCATACGGCTACGTCAGCCGCATCGCTGAAAATGTGGGGGCAGATTCGCAAAACCTTACCGCGGGCTTGGGCTTCAAATTACTGTTTTCGAAAAAATAAATCTTTGCTGCGCCAATGCTGGGCATGAAGATCATCCCGGTTTTTGGCAGGCAGGATTGATTCGAAAACGCGCAGGCGTTTTCTCACCCTTCGGGCGGCCTGCGGCCGTCCCAATTGCTGCGCAATTGGTCGAACCTTTAACGGTTCGAATACTTACTCGAACAGCAAAACCAAAACAGCCCACCTGCGGCGGGCCGTTTTGGTTTTGGCGCGCCCGGCAGGATTCGAACCTGCGACCGACGGCTTAGAAGGCCGTTGCTCTATCCAGCTGAGCTACGGGCGCATAATTGAACTACAGGGAAAAAAAATGGGGTGGACGATGGGGATTGAACCCACGACCACCGTAATCACAATCCGGCGCTCTACCAACTGAGCTACGCCCACCACTGTTCTTTGAGGCATCGTGCGCGGATACCATCGCGATGCATTCTAGCGTCCCGGAGCGTGACTCGCGCACAAGTATTGCAG
>JBATGO010000384.1:0-4119 GCA_049665845.1 Pseudomonadales bacterium
ACGCAATCGAGGCGAGCACGATACAAAGAGCACACCTGCTTGATGCGTGTGCCTGTAATCAAAAAAAACACAAAGATTAGCCAGTGCCAGAAAGTGAAATTCAAGTCGCCGGGCGAACAGCCCGGAAACTATTCAAAACGCCTGGATTCAGTATATTGGAATAGCAAGAAACTGCCGAGTAATACCTGCCGTGGTGTATGTCATTCGAAACTATCCACAGGCAAACTGGCGCGTGATTGATCGCTCAGGGCTATTTCCTGGACACTTTTTATGCGGCAGGTCTAGTCATCCTTGTCTTTGTACTTATCGTAATGCGCCATAATTTCTTCTAGTTGCGTTTCGATATTACCGCTTGGGTGGACCAGCTTGTCAAAGACGACCCTTTTATTCTGGTAGTCCAGTGCCAGCAAGGCAACAGGTACATCCGTTTCGTTGGCAATGCGCAGGAATCCGGACTTCCAGCGCTGTACTTGCTTGCGCGTGCCCTCCGGGGTCATTACAAGCCAGCAGCTTTCGCTATCGCGCATTAGCCGTATCGCCTCTCCGACTGCGCCCTTGGGCGCTTTCCTGTCGATAGGCACAAATCCAAGCCTCCGGAAAAATCCGGCCAACGGCCAAAAAAATGCTTCCTGCTTCATCATGATAGTTACGTCGATGCCATGATGAATAATCATCGCCGAAGCATAAACGAAATCCCAGTTGCTGCTGTGCGGCGCAGCGCAAAGCACCAGCTTGCGCACATCGGGCAATTCTCCCTGCAGCGTCCAGCCCGAGAATCGCAATATTAATTTGGCCAGCCAGCGCAGCGGTAAATCATCGCGCCTGGGCATTTGTTCGGAAAAAGTGAGCATAATTAAAACTGGATCGCGCCGCGCTCAAGCGCATTCTTTTTCTGGTGCAGGTATTCTCGCAAAGACGCGAGCAGCACGCCAGCACCTGCTTCAGTGTTTTTCGCTATCTGCTGCTCTACCTTGTCAATTTCGGCCAGTAGTGGCGCCTCGGCACCGAGCAACTTGTCACGGCAATACTCGAGCCATTCGTCGCGCTCGCTTTGATCGAGCGTTGCCGGAAAATTGCGCGCCCGGTAGCGCAACAGCATTTCAGGCAGCCTGGTGTCTGCAAAAGAAAATCGTCGCGCGGCAAGCGTTTCACCATCCAGCGCAGCGATTTCTCGCAAGGTCTCGCGGTCGGCGTCACCGATGAAACCGCTGTACAGTTTTTCTTCTGCGTCGAGGCCCGTGTCGTCAAAATGATTGAGCACGGCCATCGCACGCAGCTTTTCCGATACGTTATCGACTGCCGCCAATAATTGCTGGCGATGATTCTCCGCTTCTGCTATGTCGATTGCACAGCGCTGCTGTACTGGTTCATCCAGCAGGCCCGTGCTGAGTACCACCGGACTGCGATTGAGATGCACAGATTTCAGCGGGATTCGTTCAATACCGTCTGGCAGCGCATCGGTGCGGGTAAACAGGTACTGCGCTAATTGCCCGGGAGAATAGTCGAGCAATGGTTTTGGCGAGTGGCGCAGATCGGCGCAGAACACTTCATTTTTATTCGAGGGATGCCTGGCCAACGGCAAAATCAGCGAAGCGCAAGCCTGGCTGGCGGGGAAGCGAGCGCTGATATGCAGGCGCGGCTGGCCGCTGCCGAGCTTTAAAGCGCGTTCGGCCTCGCGTTTGTCGCGCAGCTTGAACAAATGCGCGTACAGCCCCGGTTCACGTTCACGCAGCAACATGGCGAGCGACAGTGTAGCACGCACGTCGCTCAATGCGTCGTGAGCCGCTTCATGCGCCAGGCCATTTTCTACGCAAAGCCTGTCGAGTTTAAAACTCGCCTCGCCGTCTTCGCGTTGCGGCCAGCACAGCGCATTGGGCCTCAGTGCATAACAGCTGCGCACCACATCAATAAGGTCCCAGCGCGAGTTACCGTTTTTGTATTCGCGCGCATACGGGTCGTAAAAATTGCGATACAGGCCAAAACGGGTAAACTCATCGTCGAAGCGAATGCTGTTGTAACCCAGTGCACAGGTGCCAGGCAGCGCAAGCGCGCTGTGAATCGCGGCAAAAAATTCGCGCTCGCTAACGCCCTCAGCCTGCGCTCGCTGCGGGGTGATGCCCGTTACCAGGCAGGCTTCCAAATGCGGCAAGGTATCCAGCGTCGGCTTGCAAAATATATTCAGCGAGCCGCCCACTGGCGCGCCATCGATTGAACTGCGCAGGCCGGCAAACTGTACCGGGCGATCCTGTGATGGCCGAATACCCCAGGTCTCGTAGTCGTGCCAGAAAAATGTTTCCTGTCTTTTACCAACGGTATTTTTCGCCATCCCAATCATCTCCATGCCCGCACAGGATCAGACCCGGGCGACGACTGCATCCTGCCCGGCCGGTACCTGCTCGCGAAACTGGAAACTGGCCAGGCGCGCATACAGCGGCGATTGCTGCAGTAGTGCTGTGTGTGTGCCCGATGCGACAATTTTTCCTGTCTGCAGCACATAAATTCGATCGGCATGCAGTATGGTCGACAGCCGGTGCGCAATGATCAGGGTACTGCGCTCCCTGACCAACGCGTCAAGCGCCTGCTGCACCAGGTGCTCGCTTTCCGAATCCAGCGCGCTGGTAGCTTCGTCGAGCAACAATACGCGCGGGTTTTTTAATATCGCACGAGCAATCGCGATACGCTGGCGCTGGCCTCCGGACAGGCGCACACCCTGCTCTCCGAGAAAACTCCTGTAGCCCTCCGGCAGCTGTTCGATAAACTGGTGTGCATTGGCGGCACGCGCGGCAGCTGCAACTTCGGCATCGCTTGCATCCGGCTTGCCATAGCGAATATTGCTCGCCACATCACCGGTAAACAGCGCGGGCTGCTGCGCAACCACAGCGATTTGCGAGCGCAGCGCTGCCGGTTCCAGGCTGCGAATATCGCGGCCGTCAAAACACACGCAGCCTCGCTGCGGGTCGTAAAATCGCTGCAGTAATTCGAAAAGTGTGGACTTGCCCGCACCCGAAGGACCGACCAGCGCCACGCATTCGCCGTCTGCGACCTGCAGGCTAATATCATCGAGCGCAGCTTGTGTAGACCTTGAAGGATAACTAAAACTCACGCGCTCAAAGCTGACCAGCGCAGGCGCGCATTTTTCCGCCTGCCTGTCACTGTGCGTTGCACTCGCAGCTTGCGCGCCCAACGCATGAGCCGACTCAGCGCCGCTCGCTGTAGCCTGTGGAGGCGCTGTGATCGCGCTTTGCTCCGCGAGTAATTCAACCAGCCGCTCAGTCGCTCCCGCGGCGCGCAAGAGTTCGCTCCACACTTCCGAAATCGTCGCCGCACCTGTCGCCACCAGCATCGCGTAAAATACGAAAGCCGCGAGATCTCCCGGCGTCATGGTGCCGGCAATCACATCGTGCCCGCCTACCCACAACATCATCGACAGTACCGCTAATACCAGCAGCATAACAATCGACAACATCAGCGCGCGCACGCGGATCCGGCCTCGCGCAACGTCGAAAGCACGTTCCACCTGCGCCGCAAATGCCCGCCGTTCCTGCCGCTCGCGGGTAAAACTCTGCACGGTTTTAATATGCTGGATAATCTCGCCTGCGTAGCTGCCGACGTCGGCCACACTGTCCTGGCTTTCGCGCGACAGGCTTTTTACCCGCTTGCCCAATATTGCCAATGGCAGGAGCACCAACGGCACCGCCGCGACGACAATCAGCATCAGCTTCGCATTGGTTATGAACAACATGACCAGCCCACCGGTCGCGGTGAGAGCGCTGCGCAGGGCCATGGAAATGGAGCTGCCTATAATGGTTTGCAAAAGCGTCGTATCGGTGGTGATGCGAGACGCTATTTCGCCACTGCGGTTGGTTTCGAAAAAACCGGGATGCAGGTACACAATGTGGTCGAATACATCCCTGCGGATGTCCGCCGAGACGCGCTCGCCAAGCCACGACACCAGGTAAAAGCGCACAAACGTACCCGTTGCGAACAGCACGGTGAGCAGCAGTAGAATAACTACCGCGCGATTCAGCAACGCGCCTGAATTTTCGCCAAATCCTGAATCGATCAACAGCTTGATACCCTGGCCCAGCGACAATGCCAGCGCAGAGGTAAACACCAGCG
>JBATGO010000385.1:0-1518 GCA_049665845.1 Pseudomonadales bacterium
TGTGTGGCGTGTATGTGCGCAATGGCGCTAACCCGGCGCACAAGCCGCGCTTCAAGCACCATCCATTCGACGGCGATGGCATGCTTTACGCGGTGTATTTCAGGGATGGCGAGGCGCGTTACAGCAATCGATGGATAGACACCGAGGCCTTTAACGCTGAGCAAATCAAAGGGGAATCGATCTGGCCCGGCGTGATGGGCCCGTTCGACTTCGATCTGCCAGGCTTTCCGATTAAAGATACGTCCAATACCGACGTACTGTTTTTTAACAAGCATTTGCTTACGCTCTGGTACAACGCCGGCGTGCCGTACAAGCTCGACGCATTGTCACTTGCAACCGACGGGCGCGAAGACCTGAATGGCCAGTTGCGCCGCGCTATGTCGGCGCATTCCAAGGTTGATCCGGCCAGCGGCGAGCTGGTATTTTTCGATTACTTCGATGAACCGCCGTATATGCGTTACGGCATCGCCGACCGCGATGGCAATGTGATTCACGACCAGCCGATTGTGCTACCCGGGCCGCGCCTGCCGCACGATATTGGCATTACGCCACACTACGTGGTACTGCACGACCTGCCATTTTTCCACGATACAGAATTGCTGAAAAAAACCCGTAAGCGCGTGATGACTTTCCATCGCGATATGCCAACCCGTTTTGGCGTGCAACCGCGCTATGGTAACGGCGACGAAGTGCGCTGGTTCGAGTGCGAGCCCTGCTACATCCTGCACGTAATCAATTGCTGGGAAGAGGGCGACTGGCTGGTGCAGGTGGGCTGTCGGTCTACCAACCCGATGCCCAAGGCCGACCCGGGTGAAGGGGAGCTGTCGCATATGCTCGCCTATATGCGCCTTGAAGCGAACCTTTATGTCTGGAAATTCAATTTAAAAACCGGTGACGTTATCGAGCACGACATCGATAGCCTGAACGCGGAGTTTCCGCGTACCAACCCTTTGTACCTGGGGCACAAAAGCCAGTATTGCTACAGCCAGTACATCTGTACCAAGCAGGACGATGGCATTGGCACGCTGGCATTTGGCGCCCTGCTTAAATACAACATCCAGACCGGTGATTACCAGCGCTACGATTACGGTGAAGGTGTTTTTGGCAACGAGGCGCCGTATTGCCCGAAGCCAGGCGCGACCCGCTTTGATGCGGAAGATGACGGTTACCTCGTTACTACGGTTACCGACAGCAAGGACTGGCAGTCCTACACGCTGGTATTCGATGCGCGTAATATAGAGCAGGGGCCGATCTGCCGTTTGCGCATGCCGCACCGTGCGCCGTTTGGGTTTCACACCAACTGGGTTGCCGGCGCAGAAATATTCTAGCCGGCGTTTCACGTCAATTTTCGCATCACCAGCAAAGCGGGTTGATCACAATGGCGAACAAGGCAATTTATATTCTTGGCGGCAGCCAGACCGACTTCGCGCGCAACTGGACGCGCGAGGGAAAAGATATTTACAGCCTGTTTGGTGATTGCCTGAACGACGCGTTGGCAACGGCAGATCTGGACCCTGC